>NZ_BAAGSP010000026.1:0-38052 GCF_054782375.1 Yaniella soli | reverse complement strand
TGCGAGCCTCATTATGGCGACGTCAACACCAATACCGGGCCCAGCAATATCACTACACAGCACGCGGCCACACTTTACAAACACGACTGTAGTACTACGCTCGGCATCGCGGTTGGTGTAGCTGCGGCAACACTGAGCGTTCTCTGCCTCGCACTACTGATACTCACCATCATTGACGCACGCACCAGACGTTCGCCGGCACAGCAACTTACGACGACCGCGGTCTCCTCGAAGACTTTCGGGGCACCCTGAATCCGCTATTGCTCAGCCCTGGACAACTGCGCTAAATCAGACAATGCTGGAAGGGGGTGGCCGCTTCAGGCGGCAACCGAATCAAGGGAATCAGCTTCGACGAATAGGAGAAGATATATGAACACTCCCGAAAAGATTGCATACACCGCCAAAGCAGAGATTACCGGCGGCCGAGACGGCCGTGGTGCCACTGACGACAAGATGGTCGACGTCAGCCTCCGTACTCCCAAAGAACAGGGTGGCCCAGGCGGAGGTGCGAATCCAGAACAGCTCTTCGCCGTGGGTTATGGTGCCTGCTTCCAAAGCGCCTTGGGACTCGCCGGTAAAGAGTTGGACGTTGATACGTCGAACTCCGTTGTGAACACCGAGGTCGGGATTGGCAAAGAAGGCGAGAGCTTCGGTCTATCCATAAAACTCATGGTGACCGTGCCCGATGTCGATAAAGAGACCGCGCAGAAGGTCGTCGATCGCACCCACGAGCTGTGCCCATACTCCAAGGCCATACGTGGCAATATCCCAGTCGAAGTCAAAGCTGTTTGAGATAGCTTCCTACTCGTGAGCGAGGCCCCGGCGAGAATTCGTCGGGGCATTCGTGTCCCTTGGGACTGAGATGCAGCGAGAATCTCCACACCCGCCGGGGCAAAGTTCTCAATTTCGAAAGTCCAGGATATACTGTGACCCGAAGCATAACTGAATTTGGCCGTGCATAGCAGGCGGGAGAGCCCACTCGTTGGGCACCGACGGTGCAACTTCCTCCCCAGGAATCTCTCAGGTACCCATACCGCTTACTACAGGCCAATCTGGAAAGCAGTCGAACATTCGACTCACCGACGGGGCAACCAGCTACTGGAAAACTCTCAGGTCAATAACAGATGGGGAGGGATCCGAAACGGATAACACTATCCACCCCAAGGAGATCCCATGGCTGTCTATGATCTAGCCAACTTTGCTCATCGTCACCTTGGCCCACGCGAATCCGGCGTTGCAGAAATGCTGGAAGCGTTAGGCTACGAGGACTTAGACGCGCTGACGACCGCTGCAATGCCAGCAAACATTGCCCAACCCGAACCACTCGTGCTGCCCGATGCTCTGACCGAAACCCAAGCGCAAGCACGACTCCGCGAACTCGCCGCGAAAAACACCGTCAAAAAATCCATGATCGGACAGGGTTTCTACGACACCATTACTCCGGCGGTCATTCGCCGCAACGTGGTGGAAAACCCGGGCTGGTACACCGCCTACACCCCATATCAGCCAGAAATTTCGCAGGGCCGACTCGAAGCCGTACTGAACTTCCAAACGATGGTCGCCGACCTCACCGGCCTAGAAATCGCCAATGCCTCCCTGCTGGATGAATCATCGGCGGCAGCAGAAGCTGTGCTCATGATGCGACGGGCCAACCGCAAACACTCCGACGCACCCGTCGTTGTCGACACGAACATCTTCCCGCAGACACTCAGCGTGATCATGGGGCGCACCCGTTCTCTGGGTGTTGAAACAATACTCGTGGATCTGGCGGCCGATGGCCTACCAGAAGTCGACCTGTGCGGTGTGATCGTACAGCAGCCCGCCGACGACGGTGCGATCGTCAACCATCAAAAGGTTTTTGATGAAGCCAAAGAACGCGGTGCAATGATCAGCGTGATCGCCGATCTACTGTCATTGACCCTGATCACCCCGCCCGGCGAGCAAGGTGCCGACATCGCGGTGGGCACCACCCAACGGTTTGGTGTTCCACTGTTCTACGGTGGGCCACACGCCGCCTATATGGCCACCCAGGAGCGGTTTGTTCGCCAAATGCCGGGCCGTCTGGTGGGGGTATCTAAAGATATGGCAGGCACACCCGCATACCGTCTGGCACTGCAAACACGTGAACAACACATCCGCCGAGAAAAAGCTACCTCAAACATCTGTACCGCCCAGGCACTGCTGGCCGTTATGGCTGGCATGTACGGTGTATACCACGGTCCAGAGGGCGTTACGGAAATCGCCCAGCGCACCCACGGCATGGCAACCAGGTTGGCAGCCTCGCTGCGCGACGCAGATTTTGACCTCGCCAACGAACATTTCTTCGACACCGTGGTCGTCACCGTCAATGACGTCGATGCCACAATCGCCAAGGCCGACGATGCCGGGTATAATCTGCGGCGCTTCTCCGATACCCAAGTGGCCATCTCCACCGATGAGACCACGACCGACGCCGATGTCGAAGCATTAGCCGCTGTATTCGACGCCGAGGTTGGTGACGGTGAGACAGCGGTTAACACCGAGTTGGTCCGCGAGTCCGAGTTCATGACCCACGAGATTTTCCAGACGATTCGTTCGGAAACCACGATGATGCGGTACTGCCGTCGTCTGGCTGATCGTGACCTGGCATTGGACCGCACGATGATCCCGCTGGGTTCGTGCACCATGAAGCTCAATGCTGCGGCCGAAATGGAAGCTATCACCTGGCCAGAATTTGCCGGAATCCACCCGTACGCACCGCTTGAGCAAGCCGCGGGCTGGCAGGAACTGATCAAGGATCTGGAATCACAGCTCGAAGCCATCACCGGATATGCGGTTGTATCACTGCAGTCCAATGCCGGTTCGCAAGGTGAATACGCAGGATTGCAGGCGATCCGACAGTATTTGAAAGCCCAGGGCGAGATGGAACGTGACATCTGTATCATCCCGGCATCAGCTCACGGCACCAATGCCGCCTCGGCTGTGCTTGCCGGTCTGCAAGTCGTCGTGGTCAAGACCGCCGACGACGGTTCGATCGACTCCGCACACCTCGATGAGGTCTTGGACAAACACGGTGATCGCATTGCCGCCATCATGATTACCTACCCTTCCACCGCCGGGATTTATGACACCGATGTGGTCGACATCTGCGAGAAGATCCACAACGCCGGCGGACAGGTCTATATTGATGGTGCCAACCTCAACGCTCTGGTTGGGTTGGCTCAGCCGGGCAAATTTGGTGGCGATGTTTCCCACCTGAACTTGCACAAAACGTTCTCCATTCCGCACGGTGGGGGAGGACCCGGCGTCGGTCCGGTGTGCGTTGCCGAACACCTGATCCCACACTTGCCAGCAGAACCAAACGGTCCGCTGCCCGATGAATCCACTCCGGTTGCTTCCACGCTGCATGGTTCTGCCGGTGTTCTCCCCATCACCTGGTCATATATCACCATGATGGGCGCCGAAGCCCTTAAGGAAGCCACCCAGGTTGCCGTGTTGTCCGCAAACTATCTGGCCCATCGCCTGAAGGATCATTTCCCGGTCCTGTACACCGGTCTCAATGATCTGGTCGCACATGAGTGCATTTTGGATCTTCGTGAGATCACCAAGAAGACCGGCGTGACCGCCGAAGACGTATCCAAGCGGTTGATGGACTTCGGATTCCACGCGCCGACCATGGCGTTCCCGGTACCCGGCACCCTGATGGTAGAGCCCACTGAATCTGAAGACCTCGACGAACTCGAACGCTTCGTCACCGCGATGATCACGATCCGTGAAGAAATAACTGAGATCGAAGACGAAAAGGTTTCGGTTGAAGCCTCAGTGCTCCGCAACGCACCACACCCGGTCGCCGACGTAGTGTCCTCAGACTGGGATCGCGCCTACTCGGTAGAACAAGCAGCCTTCCCGGTCCCAAGCTTGCGGGTGGATAAATACTTCACTCCGGTATCACGAGTCGATCAGGCCGGGGGCGACCGCAATCTGATCTGCTCCTGCCCACCACCAGAAGCTTTTGAGCTGAACTAGGAGCCCAAACATGACGCTAAGAACCACTGAATTGTTTGAGGCTCACGATGCGCTGGGCGCAAGCTTCACGGACTTCAACGGCTGGAACATGCCGCTGAAATACTCCTCAGAGATGACCGAACACCAAGCGGTCCGCCAGGCTGTGGGAGTCTTTGACCTATCGCATATGGGTGAGATATTCGTAACGGGCCCTGATGCCGTCACAGGACTCAACACCGCCCTGGCCGGCGACTTCTCAAAAATGACCGTTGGCCGGGCAAAATATACGGTCATGCTCACCGAGCAGGGCACGATCTTGGACGATCTGATTGTCTACCGGCTGGGCGAGGACCGCTACCTGATGGTTCCCAACGCGGGCAATGCCCAAGCCGTATCGGATGCGGTACATGAACGGTTGCACTCCATGGACGTCACGATCGACGACGCCACCGAGGAGCTGTCCCTGCTGGGGATACAAGGGCCCAAAGCCCCGGACCTCGTAGCAGCTTTGGGCGATGACTTTGCGGAAGTAGCGTCCTCGTTGAAAAACTATCGGGTCACGGAGTTACACGTGGAAGGCAGCACGTGGATCGTGGCTCGCACCGGCTACACGGGTGAAGACGGTTTTGAAATTATCACGCCCAATGACGATATCAATCAGTTGTGGGACGGCCTCTTTGCTGCAGATGCTGGGATCACGGTCACGCCGTGTGGGTTAGCGAGTCGAGACTCACTGCGCTTGGAAGCCGGAATGCCACTGTACGGTAACGAACTGTCAACGCAGCGCACACCATTTGAGGCCGGCATGGCGCGGATCGTGTCCTTCGATAAGAAAGAACACTTCGTCGGACGCTGTGCCCTCGAACCGCTGCGTGATAACGCCCCGAAGCAAGTGCTCGTCGGCCTCACCAGTGACCAGCGTCGAGCCGGGCGGTCCGGGGCCAACCTGGTGATCGATGGTCAAGTGGTCGGGCACGTCACCTCCGGGATCCCGTCACCGACCCTGTCGCACCCCATCGCGCTGGGCTATATTGATGCCGACCACGCGAACCTCGAAACCGTGGTGGATGTCGAAGTTCGCGGCAAAGCCCTCCCATTTGTCATCACTAAGACCCGGTTCTACTCCCGCTAATACCGAGCAAAAGGACCAATATATGACAGTCGTTAAATCCGCACTACGCTACTCCCCAGAACACGAATGGCTCAATGACGAAGACCCGGTGCGTATCGGCATCACCGACTACGCGGCCGACCAACTCGGCGACGTCGTCTTCGCCGAACTTCCCGAGGTTGGTGACACCGTCACCTCCGGTGAGGTCTGCGGCGAACTGGAATCAACCAAATCGGTGTCCGAACTCTATTCACCGGTCACCGGCACCATTGTCGAAGCCAATGACGACGTAGTCCAAAACCCGGAACGCATCAACGAAGACCCCTACGGTGCCGGCTGGCTGTTCACCGTCGAGGTGACCGAAGAAGGCGAACTGCTCACCGCAGAACAATACGCCGAACAAACCGAAGGCACCGTCGAGTAACAACCAGACCATTTTGGTCCGGAAGTGTTCACGGTCTGCGATGAAACGTCACCGAACGCCACGTTCGGAATATTCATAGCCTCACAACCCTTATCATTGGGACTAAAGGACTTCTTGAAAGGGTATGATCCTGTGACCGACCACACTTCCGGGCCATCATCTGAACCTGTCACCAAAGCCCATGATCCCTTCGGGTTTGTCGGGCTGACCTATGATGACGTCTTGCTGCTACCCAACATGACCGACGTCATCCCCGCAGATGCCGACGTCTCCACCCAACTGACCAAACGCATCCGCATCAACACCCCGGTTATTTCCGCAGCGATGGACACCGTCACCGAAGCACCACTGGCCATCGCCATGGCACGCTACGGTGGTCTGGGCGTCATCCACCGCAACCTGTCGATTCAAGACCAGGCTGCAGAAGTAGACAAGGTCAAACGGAACGAGTCCGGCATGATCACCGACCCGGTGACCATCTCGCCCCGCGCCACCCTGGCGGAATGGGACGACCTCTGCGGCCGCTACCGCATCTCTGGTCTGCCCGTGGTCGATGAGCACATGGTGCTATTGGGCATCATCACCAACCGTGATACCCGTTTCGTGCCACGCGAGGAATACGACACCACCCAGGTCCACGAGATCATGACCAAAATGCCACTGGTCACCGCGCCCTTCAACGTCAAACGCGAAAATGTCGTCGACCTGCTCCAAGAGCACCGCATCGAGAAGTTGCCTCTGGTTGACGCCGACAACAAACTCGAAGGCCTCATTACGGTCAAGGATTTCGACAAAGCCCAAGAATTCCCGAATGCCGCCAAAGACGACGAAGGCCGACTCCGCGTTGGCGGTGCCGTTGGATTCTTTGGTGACGGTTTCGAACGCGCCATGACACTCGTCGAAGCCGGCGTGGACCTGCTGGTGGTTGACACCGCAAACGGCCACACCCAAGGCGTGCTCGACATGGTCGCCAAACTCAAAGACGATCCCGCAGCCAGGCACGTCGACGTCATCGGCGGCCAAGCAGCCACGTATCAGGGTGCAAAAGCCCTCGTCGATGCCGGCGTTGACGCTGTAAAGGTTGGCGTTGGCCCAGGATCCATTTGCACCACGCGCGTTGTTGCCGGTGTGGGTGTACCACAGGTTACCGCCATCTACGAAGCAGCCAAGGCAGCCATCCCAGCCGGTGTGCCCATCATCGCAGACGGTGGACTGCAGCACTCCGGTGACATCGGCAAGGCACTGGTGGCCGGTGCGAACTCCGTCATGCTCGGCTCACTGTTGGCCGGTACCGCCGAGTCACCGGGCGACCTGGTGTTCTACAACGGCAAACAGTTCAAGACCTACCGCGGCATGGGGTCGCTGGGTGCCATGCAAACTCGCGACGGCTCACGCTCCTATTCCAAAGACCGGTACTTCCAAGCCGATGTCCCGGATGATGAAAAACTCATCCCGGAAGGCATCGAAGGCCAAGTGCCATACCGTGGCCCCATCGGTGCTGTCCTGCACCAGCTAGAAGGTGGGCTGCGGCAGACCATGTTCTACACCGGTTCCGAAAACATTGAGATGCTGCAGCGCGACGGCCGGTTCGTCCGCGTGACCGCCGCAGGACTCAAAGAATCTCACCCGCACGACATTATGATGACGGTAGAAGCACCAAACTATCGCACCAAATAAAATGTCGGTGTAGACCCAAGCGCTAAAACCCATCCGTACCGGATAGAAACTGGATATACGTGAGCTACGAAGTTGAAATTGGCCGAGGCAAACGCGGCAGACAAGCCATGCCCCTGGACGCAGTATCAATTGTGCCTACCCGCCGCACACGCGACCCCGAAGATGTCTCGTTGGACTGGCAGATCGACGCGTTTAAATTCTCCATGCCCGTCATCGGGGCGCCCATGGACTCGGTGATGTCACCGGCCACCGCAATCCAACTGGGTCAACTTGGCGGTATGGGCGTGCTGAATCTCGAAGGGCTATGGACTCGCTATGAGAACCCACAACCCGTCCTCGATGAAATCGCTGCCCTGAAGGCTCAACAGTTTTCACCAGAGAACACAGCGCGCCTCCAAGAGCTCTATGCAGCACCCATTCAACCCGATCTCATTTCCGCACGAATCGAAGAGATCCGTGAAGCCGGCGTAGTTGTTGCCGGCGCCTTGACGCCACAGCGCACCCAGGAATTCTACAAAACCGTCGTCGACGCCGGCGTGGACATGTTTGTCATTCGCGGCACGACGGTGTCAGCGCAGCACGTATCAGAAACCAAAGAACCACTGGATTTGAAAAAGTTCATCTACGAACTCGATGTGCCAGTCATCGTCGGGGGAGTGGCCGGCTATACGCCCGCACTGCATCTGATGCGGACCGGTGCGGCCGGTGTGCTGGTCGGTTTTGGCGGCGGTGCCTCTTCGACTACACGCCGTGCCCTGGGTATTCGGGTTCCAATGGCCACTGCCATATCCGATATCGCTGAAGCACGCCGTGACTACATGGATGAATCCGGGGGGCGCTATGTCCACGTCATTGGTGATGGCGGCACGGGGAATTCGGGCGACATCGTCAAAGCAATTGGTATGGGCGCCGACGCCGTCATGCTGGGTACCACCCTGGCGCGCGCTGACGAAGCACCCGGTAAAGGCTGGCACTGGGGTCTAGAAGCCGCGCATTCAGAATTCCCACGCGGCGATCGCACCCACGTGGGCACCGTTGCAGGGATGGATGAACTGTTGCTGGGGCCGACCAACCACACCAACGGCACCGCAAATCTCATGGGCGCACTGCGTCGGGCCATGGCTTCCACCGGATACACGGATCTCAAAGACTTCCAAAAAGTCGAAGTGCAGATCTCACCGACCTACACGGGATGATAGATACTTGCTACGTACCGCACTAAAGCCCCGGTGGATCGGATTTTTCCTCCTCACCATGGTGGTGGCAGCACTGTTCGTGTTGCTCACACAATGGCAATTCGAACAGTCCACCGCCAACCAACCGCGCGACCACGCTGAGACAGAAACGCCGGTCGCGCTGACGGAACACTTCGAGCCCGGCGCGCCAATGATGACGGATCAAGCCGACCAGATGGTGACATTTCGCGGCAACCTCAACCTTGAGAACACCGTCCAAGTCGAATCACGTGTCGAAGAAGGCAACCTGGGGCTGTGGCTCGTCTCAGAAGCAACCGTTGACGGCGCACCCGATGGGTACCGAATCCCCGTCGCCTGGGGCTGGGTCGAAGAAGAAATCGAAGCTGACACAGCCGAACTCACCGAAATGTTTGAACAGGCCACCGATGTCTCAGCCCAAGACATGATGGAATTTGAGGGGCGTCTCATCCCGGGTGAAGGACCAACACCCAATACCAACCACGCTAGTGAGCCCGTCAGAACGCAAATGCTTGCGACATCCCAATTGGTCAATCTCTGGGATCAGGACCTCTATGCCGGATATGTGGTGGCCGAAAAATTCACCGTTGACTCAACGGAACATGTCGTATCGGGTGCAACCGATGTTCAACCTGTTGATGTGGCACCTCAGCCAGAAGAAACCGAAGTCGCATGGCTGAACATTTTCTACGCGATTGAATGGTTCATCTTCGCCGTCTTCTCGCTGTTTTTGTGGTGGCGCTTCGTTCGCGACGACTACCTGAAAGATCAACGCGAAGAAGAGCTCGACGAGCTCTGGGAACAACACTGGCGTGCCCAAGAACTCCAACGGCTCCGCGATCAAGCGCGGAAAGAAAAGGTTGCCGCCGAGCAGGCCTACCGGGTCTATCATGGGTATAGCTCCGACGACCAGAAAGACTCACGAGAATCATGACAGATAAACCGACACCCCCGGTCGATCCCACGACCCTGCCGGACCCAGAAGACATCACCGAGGACGACGTTGGACAAGCACCACCCCGCCCCGAGGGCAAAAAGAAGCGGCGCTTTGGTGGCACACATCGCCAGATTCGCAGCGCTCAACGGCTCTACACGGTGACCGCCTGGTTCAGTGGTATCTTTCTGCTGCTACTCGTCGTCCAAATGATTGTGAAATATGGTTTTGGATACGAAATGTTTGCCGGCGGCGTCGCTGAAGATGGCACTGAATTTATTCTGGGCTTCTACCACCAGGATGCCGTACTAGAAGGTGTGAACATCTCCCTGCTGATCCTGATCATCCACGGTTGGGGATATGTAATCTACCTCTTAGGCTGCTTCCGCTTGTGGGCCATGATGCGTTGGGGCGGCATACGTCTCATGGCCATGGCCGGTGGTGGCGTCGTGCCGTTTTTGTCGTTCATCGTTGAGAAACGCGTCAATAAAGATGTGCGCCGTGAGCTGGCCGCCCATCCCGAAGCAGTGCTGCGGTACTAGACCGTACGCGCCGTCAATCAATCCGTTCCACTACATTGGATGCTATGATGACTACACCCCAAAACGCTGCCGTACAACACCAAGACACCGTCATCGTCGTCGACTACGGCTCCGACGACGCCCAAGTTCTGTCTCGCCGGATCCGCGAAGCCAAAGTGTACTCTGAGGTCTATTCCTACACCGCGTCGGCTGACACGATTTTGGCGGCCCGCCCGGCAGCACTGGTCATCGCAGCCCGGTCATCGGCAGCCGAAGACGTCGCGGTCGTCGACCCGAAATTACTAGAAGCCGACATCCCAGTTTTGGCCGTTGGTGGCGGGTTTACCGCCGTGTCCAAAGCACTGGGTGCCTCAGTCCGTCAAGCAGACACCCCATTGGCCGGTACCGTTCAGCTGGAGAACATCGACGACAATGCCACGTTGTTTTCGGGACAGCCAACCTCCCAGGACGTTGCGGTGAACCATGCACACGTGGTCACAGAAGCTGCCGCGGGTTTCGTTGTCACAGCATCCCATGCGGACATGCCGGTCGCCGCTGCAGAAGACGCGAAAGCTCAAGTCTATGGTGTGGCCTGGAACCCCGGAACCGCAGATTCACCCCACGGACAGTCTGTGATCAAAAACTTCCTGTTTATCGCCGCGGATCTGGCACCAGACTGGTCTGTTGATTTGGTCATCGACCAGCAAATCGCAAAAATCCGTGAACAAATCGGTGATAAACGAGCACTCGTCGGACTTTCTGGCGGCGTGGACTCCGCGGTTGCTGCAGCACTGGTCCAGCGTGCCGTGGGCGATCAACTCACTGCCGTCTATGTGAACCACGGCTTGATGCGCAAAGATGAATCAGTCGAGATTGAGCGTGCCTTTGGTGCCTCAACCGGTGGTGCAAAGCTGGTCATGGTGGACGCTGAAGACGAATTCCTCAGCGCGTTACATGGAGTGTCCGATCCAGAAGAAAAGCGCAAAATTATTGGCGAACGGTTCATTCGCACCTTCGAACAAGCCCAAGCCGACATCGTGGCTGCCTCGGCGCATGATCCAGACGCCACCGATGTCCAATTTCTCGTGCAAGGCACCGTGTATCCGGATGTGATTGAATCCGGCGACGCCGATGGTTCCAAGGTCATCAAATCCCACCACAACGTTGGGGGACTGCCCGAGGATCTGGAATTTGAGCTCGTGGAACCCCTCCGTCAACTGTTCAAGGACGAAGTCCGTGAGGTAGGTACCCAACTCGGACTGCCCGATGAAATCGTATGGCGGCAACCCTTCCCCGGCCCAGGTCTTGGTATCCGCATCGTCGGAGCCATCAGCAAACAACGACTCGACCTGTTACGTGAAGCCGATGCGATCGTGCGCGAAGAGCTCACCGCCTCGGGACTGGACCGCGAAATCTGGCAATCCCCGGTCGTATTGCTCGCCGATGTGCGTTCCGTCGGCGTCAACGAGGGCGGCCGCACCTACGGCCACCCGGTGGTCTTGCGTCCAGTGGTCTCCGAAGATGCGATGACCGCACGCTTCGCACGGATCCCATATGACATTCTCGATCGGATTTCCCAGCGCATCACCGCTGAAGTCGACGGCATTAACCGCGTGGTGCTCGACATTACCGGCAAACCACCGGGAACCATCGAATGGGAATAAACTGACGACGTGGGGGATTTTTCGGGTGTGGCAACGCAAAAGTCCGGTGGTTTGGTACTAGAGTCGTGAAGGTGCAACCTGTATCAACCACAGGAAGGATGAGCGTGAGCCACGGAAAAAATGACGTCGACCATGACGATATAGCGTCGTCCGCCGACGAGGTTGATGTACGACTTGAGGTTGCCGCAGCCGAGTCTGGGTTCCACGAAACAGAGCTTCCCGAAAATACTGAGTTCTCCGACGATTCAGAACGCGTGGAAGAAAACTTCTTCGCGGACGAAGATCCGGTGGATCCTGTTGAGGTGGCTGAACAGGACTTCTCGCGGTGGCTTTCCGAAATCGCAACCGGCACCGAATCCGACACCATGCTGCGGTATGCACCCACGATATCCAATTCCATTGACGTCACGCATTCCCAACCCAGCGGGCTCACCCAATTTCTCTCGGCTCGTCGCACCAGACTGACCACACTGCTGCGGGATCAACCCGAAATGCAGCGCAGTCTTGAGACCGCTGAAGCCATCGACGCCAAAGTCCAAGAGCTCGTGGCCGACCGTGGCATTAACGTCGGCCACGTTGCTGCAGGACTGGCAACTTGGCGCACTACCGAAAACGGTGTTAACCAGCAAATGTCGGCACCCGTGTTGCTGGCTCCGGCCCGTTTAGCCGCCCGTCCAAACCGGGACGACTACGACGTGCAAATCGTAGGGCCGGCACGACTCAATCCTGCTCTGGTGCGTTTCTTCGCAAGTCACTACGGTATTACGCTGGATCCTCAACAGTATGAGGAAGCCGCCTACACCACCGCGAAACTCGAGCCCCACCCAACCTTGGACCTCCTGCGAGGGCATACCTCAAAGGTTCGTGGATTGGTCGTAGAACACCGGCTGCTCATCTCCACGTTTGCGGACCTGTCAGACACCGCATCCAGTGAAGTAGTAGACCCTGACCACAAGGTGATTACAGCACTCTATGAGGTCGGTGCAGGCACCGATGACGCAGGCTTCGGGGATGAAGCGCCGCAGCTAGCATTCGAGCCCGTCCCGCTAGATGAGCGCGATCCGGCCGACGAAATCCTCGTGGCTGATTTGGACCGCTCCCAACAACGAGCAGTCGATCATATCGTTGCCGGTGAGTCTCTGGTGGTCTCGGCCCCACCCGGCACCGGCCAAACTCAAACCGCCGTGGCTGCCGCGGCCGGTCTCGCCACCGAAGGTATACGCGTGCTGGTCATCGCCGAGAAGACCTCGACGCTCAACGAGTTCGCCAATCGACTCGCGGCACACCAACTCGACCCGCTGCTCTTCAGCGTTCAGGCTGACACCGGACCGCAAGAAGTGACCGAACAACTCGTGCGTTCGCTACTGTCTGCCGAGCGTGCCAAAGAACCCGCGGTCCGACGCATCCACGACACCCTCCGCGACGTCCGTCGACAGCTCCTGGACCACTCCGAGTCGCTGCACGAGGTACGCGAACGCTGGCAATGCTCGCCGATCCAGGCAATGAACGAACTGGTCACCCTGATGAACGCCGAGCCAGCACCGGCGACATCGGTGCGGTTGAAACGCTCCGTCCTCGATGCCACCGTGGATCGCGAACAGGTAGCCGAACAACTCCGCTACGCGGCCGAACTGGGCGCGTTCGAAGCATCCTCCACCGAATCGCCCTGGTACGGTGCCCGGTTACGCAATGTGCATGAAGCTGAAGCCGCATTAGAGCTCGCCCAACGAGTCCACGATGACCTGTCAGATGTGGCACCGCGCTTCGAAGCCGCCACCACGCACGCCCAGCTGACCATGGGTGCCAATATTACGCAGTGGATTCAACAGGTCGAACTGTTGCGCGAAGTCCGCGACACCCTGGATAAATTCACCCCGGATATCTTCGACCGGCCCGTGACCGATCTCATCGCGGCCACGGCAAGCGGTTCTTGGCGAAAACAGCAAGGCATCGACATGTCTGCAATGACCCGTACTCGGCTGCGCTGGCTAGCACGCGAATACATCCGCCCCGGCGTCGACGTACCGAACTTGCACGAAGCGCTCATCAAAGTCCAAGATCAACTGACCAGTTGGAATGAATGGACCTCTTCCAAGCGCAACCCGGTCATCCCCACCGGAGTCGAAGCGTTGGCCACCGACGCCGATCGGCTGCATGAAAATCTTGACCGGCTCCAAGACATGCTCGCACCGGCAGAATCCGAAACCGAGCACCTGACCCGCATGGATGCCGGGGACCTGCACGATGTGTTGTCCAAACTCGTTGAAGATTCACACACGCTGCACACCCTGCCAGAGCGCACCATTGTCATTGATCAGCTCACCGAGCAGGGCCTGGAAGAACTCCTCGACGATTTCCAAGCACGTGGTGTGACATCCGACCAAGTGACATTAGAGCTCGAAGTTGCCTGGTGGCAGTCAGCACTAGAAGCCATGCTCTCCGCCGACGAACACTTAGCGGCGACCACCGGCGAACAGCTGGCCAAGCTCGAAGAAGAATACCGAATCGCCGACACTGCGCACTTGGAATCCGGCCCTTCACGCGTCCGCCACAGCCTGGCGGCGACCTGGGAGAAGGCCACACGGGATTACCCGGATGCCGCGGATTCCCTGCGACGCTTGCTCCGTACCGGTGCTGCCAATGTCGAAACCGTACTGGGCATCAATCCGAAGTTGTTGCAGCCCCTGGTGCCCATCTTGACCACCTCGCCGCTGGCGCTTGCCGAACTGCCCCCATCGGTGACCTTTGACACCGTGCTGGTACTGGACTCCGAGACCATCGGGTTGGCCACCGGGCTGGGCGCCATCTCGCGTGCCACACAAGTCGTTGCGTTCGGTGACGCGGTGTCCGGACGAGCCGTCGGGTTCCAAGTGTCGATTGATCCGACCGCACGCGCATCGGACCCGCGCCAAGCAGAATCCGTGCACCAAGCACTCACCCGGGTGCTCCCCGTCGTGCCACTGAACATCGTGCACCGCGGCGTCAACCAATATCTGGCCCGCACACTCGGCGAACAACTCTACGAAGGCAGCCTCGACAGGGCCCCAACACCCCAAGAAATCGCCACCAGTTCCCAAACCGGGATGAGCGTGGAATACCTCACCGAACCTGGCAGCCCAGGGATGGGCGACGACGGGGTCGAATCCACGACCGCCGAGGTCACACGCACCGTCGATGCTGTCTTCGAGCACTTTCGGGACTCCCCAGAACAATCGCTTGCCGTCATTGCGGCTAATGGTGCCCACGCGCGACGTATTGCCGAATCCATCCGCTACAACCTGCCAAACCACCGGTGGGCGACCAAGTTCTTTAGTGCCAAAACCTCACCCAGTGGCGAAGCATTTGTGGTGGCACCCATGGAGCGCGCCCACGGTATTGTGGCCGACCACGTGATCTTCACACTGGGCTATGGTCGCACAGCCACCGGCAAAGTGGTCCACCACTTCGGACCGCTATCTGAACAGCACGGTGTGGAATACTATGCCATGTCATTTACGCGGGCGCGTACCCACCTGAGCGTGTTCACCGCCATCCACCCGCATGAGATCAACTTCGACAATCTCATGTCAGGTGCTTACCACTTCTGGGAACTGCTAGTGAATCTTCCGGCCACGAGTGGCCAACCGGTCGACGGGGGAGCGGGGGAACCGTTGGATCACCTCAGTGAGGACTTCGTCCAACATCTGACCGAACGTGGGGCCGCATATCAGTTCGATACCCATGATTTCACCGACCTGTTGCTCTACACCCCACAGCATCACGCCGCACAGTTCCACTCCGAGCATTACCAGCCCACCGCGGTGTCCTATGATGGGGCAACCCGTCACCACGATGCACCCGTTCGAACACGGACTCGCACCATACCAGGGCAACTTGCACAGCTTGGCTGGCGCAATGACACCCTGTGGGCCATTGATGTGTTCACCGACCCCATGAGCGTTACCGACGGATTCGCAGCACAACTGCAATTACCAGCGGCCTCGGGTTTCAAGGCAGCAGACGAGGACACAGAAGACTGAGCTGATGGGTCACGACAACGACGAGATTCAAGGCAAGCGGCGCCCTCGGCGGGCCACGGTTGCCGGAACTGGTCCCGCCTCGGCAGATGGTCCCGAACCCCGCCTGGATGACCTCCAACCGGACCCTAAGCACAAGCCCAGCAAAGAAAAATTATCCGAGCGGGATCGCTGGATGCTGGACGAAAAACCGCCGCACTACTGAACCCACACCAGCCCGGTAGACGCTGTCACCACGGCCTGGACCGGTAGGTCATGGGCTTCGATGGGAAACGCCTCGTCATCGGCGGCGAAATACTCGTGATCAAACAGCGGTGTCACCAAGAGGGGCTGTTCATCGCTGAGCTCGGAGAGGGCAGCAAGGAAACGGTCATAATAGCCACCGCCCTTGCCCAGTCTGTAGCCACCAGTATCGGCTGCAAGCGCCGGCACCAGGATTACATCGGCATCCGCGACGGCTTCGGGCCCAAACCGTTCACCCACCGGCTCATCGATCGGGGCCAGGGCCGACTGTTCCATCGGTACCCCCGGGTACCAGCGAGTCCACGACATCGAACGATCCTTATTCGAAATCGGCACCCACAGCTCAACACCGTCATTGTGCAAGGCGTGCATCAGCGGATCAGTGTCCGGCTCGGAACCGAACTTGATGGTCATCGCAACCTTGCGTGCATCACGGTGTGCGCTCTCCAAACCGCGATACCAATCGAAAAGTGTCTGGCACAGCACCTCGGACTGCAACTGGCGCTGTGTTATATCGAGTTCCTTGCGTTGGGTAAAAAACTGGGCCCGGAGTTCGGCTTTCGTATCGCTGGTCATAAAACCAATTGTGACACCGGTATGCCCACAAACAAACAGGCCATTGGCGCAGCCCTCCTAGAATGGAACCATGAGCCACTTCTCCGCCGCGCCAATGCGCTGGCCAGTCACGCTGGAGCATCAGCACGTACAGCTGGCGCCACTACGGTACATTCACCGGCGGCAATGGCACGAGATCCGCAGCAGAAATGCGGCCTGGCTTGCACCGTGGGAAGCGACCGATCCGACCGGTAAGAACAATGCCATGACCTATGGTGCGATGGTGCGCGCACACAACCGTGACGGTGGAAACGCAGTCTCCTACCCCTGGGCGATCTTTTTGCAAGACCATGCGACAACACAGTTGGTGGGTCAAATGATTGCGGCCCCGGTGCTGTGGGGATCCATGCGATCCACGGCATTAGGCTACTGGGTGGACCAAGCCCATGCGGGTCGAAATATCGTGCCCACAGCAGTTGCTCTGGCCACCGACTACTTACTCACCCGTGTCGGTTTGCATCGGGTCGAAATCAATATTGTGCCCGATAACGCCGCGTCATTGCGGGTGGTAGAAAAACTCGGGCTGAGGTCCGAAGGTATTCGCAACGACTTCATTCACATTAACGGGCGTTGGCGTGATCACGAATCGTTTGCGATCACTACACCAGAACTTCCCCTCGGCGGATTGCTTTCACGAGTGCCATAACATTCACTTCGACCCCAAAACTGGCAACACACGCTGACAAAGCCGCCAACTTTGCACTGACCGGGTATATCGTTATGAGGGTGGACAACCGTATCCGAGAGCTTGAAGAGTCGCTAGCCGCTACGCTCGGATTCCTGCCCGAAATCGACATCGCGGCTTCGATCGTCGTCGTAGTCGTTGTTGTAGCCGGCTTGATTCTGCTTGCTCGTCGTCCGGATGTCACACAACGGACTCGAAAGAGCCGCGAATCCCGCCAACGAAGGAAAGCTATGAAATCTTCCCCATCTTCGACACCCTCCGGCGGCACTGGATTCTCAATTCGCTGGGGTCGCCTCACTATCTTTGCGGTCGGAGCACTCGCGCTCTTGACCGCCCTCGTGACCTTTTTGGCCGCTCTCTTTGGGGCCGCGACCTGGCTGACAGCCGGCATCAGCGCGCTCATCACGGTAGCAAGTTACGGTGCCCTGCGTGGCCTTGCCATCCTTGACTCCAAAAAACGAGCCCGCGAACGCGAACGTCTCAGCATCTCAGAAGGACTGGAAACCAGTATTGCCACTTACCAGGCTACCGCTCGACAACAGCAGACGCCGGTAGAGCACGACGACGAAGTCTTCGACGTCGCTGACGAACCAGAAACGCCACAAGAACCGGCCGCACCAGTGGCCGAAGCACCCGTGGTCGATACGCCAGCACCTGTGCCGGCCCGCAAGCCACTGCCACGTCCGATGTACCTCGATGCCCCCGAGGTTGCTCGTGACGCACCAGAGCCACTGGAAACTCCACAGGAGCCGGTACCATCTCGTGATGTGCAGCTGAGCGAAGGTGTATCGAGTCAGTACCAAGAAAAGATTACGGAAAAAGCCAACACTCGTCTGGATCTGGACAAAGTACTCAACCGTCGCCGCGCCATCTAGGAAACACCCCAATGCTTACCGGTGGTTTCGGGCCGTTTAGCCGTGCTGACCTCACCGGACTCCTTGGCGCACTGGTCGCCTCAGATCATCGCCGCATGCTCAGTGCCACGCTGCACGATGTCCAATACCGTGCCGGACACTATTATGTGATCGCGGAAGTCTCTGCGCATCACGATGGGGGAGTGGGCCAGTTCTACTACGGCCTGACCACCGCACCGGTGCCCTCCGAAGCGCGCGGCTACGCGACGAAGCTCCACGACTATAATATTTTCGCCTGGGAACATCCCCACGACCCGCTGCTCCCCGGACTCACGCTCGCCGCCACACCCGCCCAGGTGCGGCAACATTTCGCCCCGGATCGTGAACTCACTGCACTACACACCGTCATCTATCGACCGATGAACCGGGCAGTGTTCAAAGCACGCTTGACGCCGCAAACACCCGCTGGCCTCGGCGAGACCCTGTACTTGAAAGTACTCCGGCCCGGCATCGCCCAGACGCTCTACAACATTCACCTCACGCTTGGGGCCGCCGGCGTTCCCGTTGTGCCTCCCATTGCCCCACCGGTAGCAGACGTGCTAACTCTGGCCGGCGGTCAAGGCATGCCACTCGGGGAACTAGCTCGCACTGAAGGAGTGGTCACTCGATTTGATGCACGCCAGCTGATCGACCTGCTCGATCGGTTTCCTCGCGAAATATTGCACTACCCACACCGCGCCTCGTGGGCGGACCGGTATCAAGAATTCATCCAGTCGGCACACCAGGCGATGCCGGAAGAATATGCTCGGCTAGGCCAATTGGCGTATCGCTTTGACCAAGCACACCAGCAGCTGGACCTCGGCCCGGTCGTTCCGACACACGGGGACCTCTATGAGGCGCATATTTTGGTGGATCCGGTGACGGGTGAGATCCGCCAAATTTTGGATGTGGATGGGGCAGGGCCCGGCTATCGGGTTGATGATTACGCATGCCTCATCGGTCATGTCGCAGTGTTAGGATACGCCCACAATCCTCAGTGGGGCTGGCAGACGGCCATGCGATTTTTTGGTCAACTGGCACCATACACGAACCCTCATACGCTCGCGGTACGTTCAGCTGCGGTGGTGGTGAGCCTGATCCCTGGCTACCAGCCTGATGAGCAAACACGGGCCCGAGGTCAACGATACTTACGCGTCGTTGAAGCGCTACTAGAACTGGCGTAGTCAGTCGTCGAAGACGGTGTCCGCACTGAACTCATGTTCGGTCGGCAATGGGGTCTCCACTTCAATACGTTGCGCCTGTTGCTTCATGCGTTCAGAGTCGTGATGCTCACCCTGGCCGCGCAATGCGGTGGACAGCCCCAACAGGGCGGCGCGACGTAGTTCCGGCTGGATGCCTTCGGCCTCAGCGATCGTGGTAAACAGCGTCGTAGCTTCCAACCATTTACTGTCTTCGATCAAGAATTTGCCGGCCATCAACTCACAGCCGTGGCCCATAGCGAGTTCCGCTTCATCTTCGAACATGTCAGCAGCCGTCAATGCGGTCGCAACGGCTTTATTATTTTTGCCAAACAGTTGATACGCGTGCGCTTTCTGGCGAGTCAGTTCAGCAGCCACATAGCGTACCTCGTCATTGCCCGCCAGCTCGATGGCCTTGTCGTAGAGTGCTAAACCCTCGGGCTTCGTCTGGTCGCACAACAACTTCGCCAATTCACGCAGGCCCTGGGTTTCCACCGCGGGATCTTCAGACGCCTTGGCCATCTCCACGGCTTGACGCATCAATTCCTCGGCGTCAGCAAATATCTTCTCATCGTCGGCTTCAACAAGTTTCATACCCGCACCAAGACTGGTGCGAGCCGCCTCACGAACAGCATCAACTTTCAAAAACGCGTCAATGGAATCGCGCCAATGCTTCACCGCATCGGTGTATCGGCCTTGGCGGCATACCGCATTGCCTAAATCAATGAGCGCATGCGCCAAAATCTGGTGGTTGCCAGAAAGTTTTTCGCGGGTGACCAGCGTGGTGAGAACTTCTTCGGCTTCGGTGACTTCACCGGCATCCAATAGCTGGTGACCAAGCGCTGCTACCAGGCCCGAGGTTTCTTCGACCTCGCCCTGTTCAGCCTGGTCAACGGCAACCTTCCACGCCAGAACAGATAACTGGTGTCTATCGACGCGACGAGCAACGGAGGCCACCAGTGAGGCGGCGGAGGCCGCACCGGGCCGAATCTGGAGTCGGGCGTACAACTCGAGCGCACGTACCCCGAAGCTTGCGGCGTCTGGCATATCGTTGCGATGATGCGCGATCACCGCCTGCATCATCCACATTGCGGCTCGCACGGCACGATTACAGCCGGTTTCAAGAATCTGCTGCGACAGCGTATCGGCGGCATCGACTTGTTCATTCATGAATTTCAGATGGGCCAAAAACATTTCGGTATTGGCAAGGGAGCCGGCAGACAAATGGTAGCCGGCATCTGCGCGACGACGCTGTAGTGCGGCCGCCTCTTCGATCAGCTCGAGTGCTTCTTCGCCATTCATCTGGCTCATCTGATGTACGGCCAAACCAATTAAGACATCCGCTAAGACCGTGTCGACCCCGCCCGAAGAGCGCTCTTGATCGGCGACACCCGACAAGACCGTGGAAGCAAACGCATCGGCTTCGGCAAAGAGGATCGAACCGAGTTGATCTTCCATGTCTGCCTGATGCGTTTGACCAAGTGTCCGTAACAGGTCAGTGCGATTCGAAATGGCTTCGAGCATGGCAGCCTCGTCATCGAGCTTATGGTGTACCGAGGCAACCAGCCGATACAGGCCCAGTGCGACCTCAGCCTTTGTACCGACATTGGCCAAACCGTGTGAGGCACACTCTAAGGCTCTCTCGAGATCATCCGCGTAGGCCGCCTCGTGGGCGAGATCTAACCAGCCACGCGCGGTATGTGCAGTTTCGTGCTGAAGATCCGTTGAAGATGGTCCATTACTCAATAACGAACGCAATTTTGGTTCGACCATGGATGGCAAAGCGGATTGGCTGTTTGGTCCTTCAAAATCAGCCGACGACGTCGAGGAATGCATGACTCACAGTCTAGTGATCACTTGGACGCAGTGACGACCACTAGACTGTGGAATTATGGAATTTCAGTGGCGACCAGGGTCTTATGCGCTCATTACGAAACAGGATGAAGTTTTGTTGAGTCTATGGGGGAGCTCCATCGGCTCGTTCTGGACGCTGCCCGGTGGCGGTATTGAATTCGACGAACAACCCGATGTCGCATGCGTGCGTGAAGTCTGGGAAGAAACCGGGTATAACGTTGTGCTCACGAGGTTTTTGTCTGCGGCCACGCATCTCATTCCCGCAGAGAAACGCGTCCCCGGACAGTACCTTCCACTCCAAATTTTGCGTCTGCTCTACACCGCAGAAATCGTCTCCGGAACGCTGCGTCCCGAGGTCGGCGGGTCCTCTACGGATGCGGCGTGGATTCCAATAAGCCAGTTGCATAATCGTTCGATAACCAAGGGCCACCGGGTGTCTGAATGGGTCGGCGAAGCCCTGGAAATGGCAACTGGTACACCCCAAATCACACAAGAATGGTGACAAGCTTGGCGAAGACTTTCCCTACGCGTTTGGTGGTGTTTACTGCCGCGGGGCTGCTGCTGGCTGGCTGTTCCACGGGCGAGCCCGTTGACGCCGCCCATCTGACCATCGCGACGACTCCGGCAGCACTGGATCAAGCAACCTCGCTGGCAGTTGCGGAATACGTCGTATCCCAGGGCGCAGACGTCGAAATACAGTCCCACGATGATCACGAAGCCGTCTTTGCCGCTTTGGATGATGAAACAGCGAGCGATCATGAAGCTATTGCCGTCGTGACAACACCCCAGCAAGCTGACACACAAGACTCCGCGCCGCAACTTCCCGGAGATGTCGATATCGTGGCTCAAGCGCCGGCCGAGTTGGGGCTGACACCCACCGCATCGACGGTTACGGCAGCTCAGTTTGCCCAAGCCCAAAACGAGCAGGCTGTGGCCGACGACCAGACCGATCCTGCCTGTGCTGACCTGACATGGTTGCATACCGTCACTGCACAAGAGGAAATTGACGACCTGCGAACAGCACTGGCCGAAGTAGGGTGTGAGCCGGCCTTTGAAAGCACCGGAGCCATCGATAGTGACACCTATGAGGAGATGACCCGTCGGCTGATCACCGAAGATCAGACCGTGGCGGTGCTCTCGAGTGTTGACCCGGTCATCGCCGATCAAGGGTTGGCGACCTTAGAGCTGGAAACTGAACAGTGGCCCAACACAAATATGGTGGCGGTGGCATCAACCGATATCAATGAGTCACTGGCCGCACACGTGACGGCGGTCGTTGAAGAACTCGACAGTGAAGCCGCCACTGATCTGTTACGTGGCTACCACAATGCCCAAACCTCGACATCGGACTTGCAGTACGAGGTCGATGACGCGATTCGATACTGGTTAGCCAATCAGGATCTGATGGACGACGACACGGTGACTGACTTTTCAACCGACGACGTCGAGTAGTCATCTACAATCAACCTAAACTCAACGGTTTCAGGAGGACCTACGTGACCCGCGCTCACCGCGATATTCGTCAATCATCCAAATTACTCAACGTCCGCTACGATGTTCGCGGTCCGATCCTCGAAGAAGCCCAACGCCTCGAAGCCGCAGGTCACCGCATTATGCGGCTAAACATCGGCAACCCAGCGCCCTTCGGGTTTGAAGCGCCGAATGAGATTCTCAAAGACATGATTGCAAACCTGCCAGAAGCCCAGGGCTACTCGGATTCTAAAGGGATCACCTCGGCACGCAGAGCCGTCTCGCAGTACTACGAAACCGAAGGCATCATGGATATCCGCAGCGATGAGGTGTTCATCGGCAACGGTGTTTCCGAGATGATATCCATGGTCTTGCAGGCCCTGTTGGATGATGGCGATGAAGTACTGATCCCATCACCGGACTATCCGCTGTGGACCGGCGCCACGACACTGTCTGGTGGCAAAGCAGTGCACTACCGTTGCGTCGAAGAAGACGGATGGGTTCCCGATTTGGAGCACCTTGAGTCTCGCATTTCAGAACGTACCAAAGCGCTGGTCATCATCAACCCGAATAACCCTACCGGTGCCGTCTATTCCAAAGAGACATTGGAGGGGCTCTTCGAGATCGCTCGCGAGCATGGCTTGGTGGTCTTGTCTGATGAGATTTATGAAAAAATTCTCTACGAAGACGCCAAACATATTCATGCGGCCTCCATTGCCGATGATGTCCTGGTGATGACGTTTTCAGGGTTGTCGAAAGCCTACCGGGTCGCCGGATATCGTGCCGGCTGGGTAGCGGTCTCAGGCGCGAAGCATCGCGCCACAGACTTTCTTGAAGGCCTGACGTTGCTGGCGAATATGCGGATGTGCTCCAATGTGCCGGCACAACACGTGATCCAAACGGCACTGGGCGGATATCAATCCATCAACGATCTGATCTTGCCGGGCGGCCGCCTACTAGAACAGCGCAACCTTGCCGTGAAGATGCTCCGTGAGATCCCGGGTGTTTCCGTGCAGCAGGCCGATGGAGCACTGTATTTGTTCCCGCGGTTGGACCCAGAAATGTATCCGATCGACGACGACGAGGCATTTGTCATCGAGCTATTGCGGCAACAACAGATCCTGGTCTCCCACGGTGGGGCGTTTAACTACCCGGCTACCGACCATTTCCGGTTGGTAACGCTGCCGTCGGTGCGCGAATTATCCACAGGAATCGAACGCATTGCCGACTTTTTGGAAGACTACCGCTACCGTCACGCCTAAACTCGTCGCGCGGAACCGGGTTTACGCCTCGGGTTGTGCGCTTTGCTGCGTTTCAGCGCGCACCTCTTCGAGACGTTGGCGGGCACCCGTCAGCCACGCCTCACAGCGCCGAGCGAGTGCTTCGCCGCGCTCCCACAGCGCAAGTGATTCTTCGAGACCAGCGCCGCCGGCCTCCAAGCGTTCAACTGTTTGGATCAGCTCGCTGCGGGCCTGTTCGTAGTTGAGTGTGTCAACGTCGGACACATCAGCTGAGGAGAAGCCCTCGACGGCGGGTTGTGGTTGCTCTTTAGTCACGTGGTTGCTCCTGTGTCGTATCGGTTACCGCGGTGGTGGTTGCACTGAGCCGGCCGGCAGCTACCAGAATATCGAGTTCATCGCCGACGCCGACGTCGTTGACGGACCGTAGTATCGTGTTGTGGCGCTGCACTACGGCATAGCCGCGGTTGAGTGTTTGTTGTGGGGAAAGAGATCGTACCCGGGCTTTGAGCTGGCCAATCTGATCGCTGCCACGGTCCAGTTGATGCGCAAACGTCGCTCGGACCCTGCTGAGCATTTGGTGAATTTCATCGCTTCGAGTCGTGATCATGGTGGACGGTTGGGCCATGACCGGACGAGAGCGCAACTGGGCGATCTGTTGGCCCTGTACATCCACGAGACGTTGTACCGCTTGGGCCATGCGCACCCGCGTATCCGCAATGGCCCCTAACTCGACGGCGGCATCGGGCACAATGTTCTTCGCCGCATCTGTCGGGGTGGATGCCCGAAAGTCTGCGACGTCATCGAGCACCGGTCGATCGGCCTCGTGGCCGATGGCCGATACCAATGGGGTGGTCAGATCAGCTGCGGTTCGAACCAGACCTTCATCGGAAAATGGCAGAATGACTTCCTCCAGTGCCCCGCCGCCTCGCGCTACGACAATGACATCGACCGCAGGATTCTCGTCGAGCCTGTGCAGCGCGGCGGCGACTTCTGTACCGACCTGCGGGCCCTGCATTGCGGCATGGACGACCTCGAAGGTGGCACCGGGCCAGCGCAGCAACACATTCCGCTGGACGTCGTGCATCGCATCTGAGTCACGGCCGGTGATGAGTCCGATGCGGTTGGGCAGTACCGGAAGGGGTTTCTTGCGTTCAGGGGCAAAGAGCCCTTCTTCGGCCAGTGCACGTCGCAGGCGTTCTACACGTGCCAGCAGTTCACCGATACCTACGGGCCGCATATCGTTGACGACCATGGTCAGGCGGCCGGTTTTGGTATAGAAGTTTGGTTTGACCAGGGCCACGACCCGGCTACCTTCGGTGATGGAGCTGTCCAAGGTTCGTGCGGTGCGCGCCCAGGCCACCACGGGCAGTGACATTTCCACGTCGAGGTCGCGCATGGTCATCCAGGCATGTCCACGGCTGATGCGGTGTTCGATAAGTTGGCCTTCTACCCAGGTGGGGGAGACGCGTTCGATGTAGCGTTTCAGGTTGTCTGATAATCGCGCGAGCGGCCACGGGTTCTCCGCCGAGGTGTCGGCGGCCTGCTGTGGCTGCGCAGGACTGCTGTGCGCTGGAGTGTGTTCAGTCATCACTTCCACCTAAACTAGTTCTTGAACACCATGATGATTTCACAAATTGACATAATTTGGAGAAAGTAGGTTTCACGGATGCGTAACTTCTTGGCGGTCATACTCGCCATTATTGCCGGGGTGACCGCCTCTGTTGGGTTGGTTGCGTGGCAACTCAACAGCGTGATCCACGAGCCAGAGCCCGTCCAAGACATCTTGGGATCGGGTGAAGCTGCAGAGGAGTTTAAGGCCTCCGTTCCCGATGCCCTAGGCAGTATGGCTGCTGACTCTACCGGTGTCGGGCTCATTGATGATGCAGTCGGTGAGGCCGTGTCTGCCGCAGCTGGTGAGATCACAGCGCATGAGGATTTCGACCAGGCGTGGTCTGAGAGCCTAGAACTGACGCGTACGGGGTGGGTGGAAGACATTGCGTCGTTGCGTGACCGGATGGAAGCTGGTGAACCCATCGCAGACAACGCGACGGACGCACAGTTGCAGCTCCAGTTAGATCCGGTAGCCCAGGTTTCTGTGTCGATGCTTGAGGACACGATCCGTGAGGCGACCGCCGATCTCCCCGGAGCCTCAGAGAATTCCGTTTCGTTGAACACTGACCCTGATCTGACGGTGAACACTTCTGTTCCTCCGGTGACGATGCTGACTGCTGAACAGGTGGTGTTGGCTGAGGAGCTGATAACCCTGTGGCCGATCCTGCTGGTCATTGTCGGCATTGTGTTCCTCATGGCGTTGTTGGTGGCCTCCAGTGGGAGCCGTTGGATTTCTTGGTTGGTGACGGGGCTGGTCATAGCCGTCGTTGGTGTGTTTTCCAAGTTCGGCTTCTCCGCGATGCAGAATTCTATTCTTGAAGATGATGGGGACGCCGCCTACCTATCATTGCTACGGCCCTTTTTGCGGGCGGTGCAGGACTGGGCGGATCCGCAGATCCTGATTCTCATTGCAATCGGTGTAGGTATCGCACTGTTGGGAATTCTGGGCGGGTTTATCTCCTCAAATCAACGCAGTCGTCGTCAGCTCCGGTAGCGTACCGCCTGTTGTCCCTGGGGTGAGTTCACGTGCGTTTCCGGCGCGCCAGGGACGACATCGGTGTTGTGTGCTGAAACGGCTTTCCAATAGTCCCCGAGCTCATCGGTGCACCGGGTGACCACAAAGCTGAAGACTGTTCGACGGTCCTTAGCCACATGTCCGTCGGGTGTGCGCTGTCCAGTCACGGTGACCCGAGCGTGTACCAGTGCGTGGTCGTCACCTAAAAAGCGGATTTCGGTTCGTCCAATAGTCATGTGCGAGTGTCCGAAAATGTGCTCAAACCCGTAGCGGTGCGCCGTGCGGATTTGCCCCTGGCTGGACCACCAGAGGCCGGTGACGTTCACAAAATGTGCATCGTCAAGGAACAAGGCTGCCAAGGCATCCGCATCGTGTGTATTCCAGGCACGCTGAAAACCGGTGAGGATGGATTTTGGTGACTGACGGTTCATCGCACTACTCCGAATCCCTGGCGTGGGCTGCATCGATATTGGCTTGAAGTTCTGGCGCAGTCACATCACGGGCTGTGTGTTGGAGCGGTTCTGGTACATCGATGGTGTCTAGCGACGCGTCGAGTTCTTCGAGGCGCCGGGCCGACGGCAGCACCCGGCCTTCCAGCGTGGCCATCATGGAATTGAACCGCGAGACGGTCGTGTTTAGGGATTTGCCGAGCGAATCTAACCGGCGTCCCATCAGGCCCAGCCGTTCGTAGAGTTCCCTGGCGGATGAGAAGACGGTCCGTGCATTATCGACGAGGTTTTCTTGTTGCCAGGCATATGCCACGGATTTTAGTGTAGCCAGCAGCGAGACCGGCGAAACCAGCGCGACTCCCTGACCGAAGGAATAATCCAATAACTGTGGATCAATGTCCAGGGCCGCTGCCAGATGCGATTCTGCTGGTAGGAACAGCAATACTAGATCCGGGGTGTTCTCCAGTGCCGCCCAGTACTTCTTGGTACTCAGCGCTGTGATGTGTGAGCGCAGGGCGCGGGCGTGCGCCGCTTCATGCTCGCTGCGGCGACGTTGTTCCTCTTCGGAGCCATCGGCTGGTATTTCTGCGGCCTGCAAGATGGCCGACATTGGCGCCTTCGCATCGACGACCAACGACTTTTGACCGGGGAGATGAACCAGCATATCGGGGCGGAACTGTTCACCATCTCGGGCTGCCGTATCGACAGAAAAACTGACTTGCTCGTCAAAATCGGTATGTGGCAACATGCCAGCCGCCTCGACGATGCGCCGCAACTGGACCTCACCCCAGTGGCCACGAGCAGATGAGGATCGCAGACTCGACACCAGCTTTTGCGTATTTTCTAACAGCGCGGAATCCGTGGCATGCGCACTGCGCAGCTGCTGAGACAGTTGGCCATATTGTTGCCCACGATCGCGTTCCAATTGGGCAACCTGACCGCCCAGCTGTTCCAACTGCTGAGACAGTGGACCAAGCATCTGTAAAATTTGATGCTGCGACTGAAATTGCTGACGATCCTCATCGCGCTGACGGTCCAACAGTTCCGCACGAGTTTGGGCAGTGGCTAATTGTTCCCGCAGCGCGGCGTCGTCGGAGGGTGGTGTCCGGCCTGAGGCAATGCGACTCCCAACAAAAACACCGGCGCCGAAGCACACCACGGCAATCAAAATAGACAACACAATTGCAGTTGAAATCTCCATACCTCTCACCCTGGCACACCGCACGGACACGATAAGGTGGCTCGCTGCAATGTCATTGGGAAAATGAAGTATCCGATACTTGGAGTATCGGTATATAGTGGGAGAATGTAAGGTAGCTTACAAGTCACTACTGAATGGAGCAGCGTCGTGTCCACATCCACATTGCAAGGCAAAACTGTATTGATTTCTGGAGGCAGTCGCGGCATTGGTCTGTCGATCGCCAAGCGACTTGCCGAAGATGGTGCCAACGTCGCGCTGCTGGCCAAGACAGCAGAGCCGCATCCTAAACTTCCGGGCACCGTCTATAGCGCCGCCGATGAAATTCGTGCTGCCGGAGGCCGCGCGCTGCCGATAGTCGGTGATGTTCGCGAAGAAGCCGATGTGCAGGCGGCCGTCGATGCTGCCGTAGAAGAATTCGGGAGCATTGACATCGTCATCAACAACGCCTCGGCCATTAACCTCGAACCCGCCGAGACGATCGAGATGAAACGCTACGACCTGATGCACGACATCAACGTGCGGGGCACATTTTTACTGACTCGCACCGCGCTGCCGCATCTGAAAAAAGCTGCCGATCCGCGGATTTTGAGTTTGTCACCACCTTTGAACATGAGTCAGAAATGGTTGGGCGCCGCACCTGCCTACATGATGGCAAAATACAGCATGAGTCTGGCAACACTAGGTATTGGGGCCCAGCACGACATCCCGGCGACATGCCTCTGGCCCAAAACCACCATCCAGACTGCTGCCGTGCAATACGCCCTGGGTGGATCAGAAATGTATGATCGTTCGCGAACACCCGAAGTCTATTCAGACTCTGCTCATGCGGTGTTGACTGCTGAACGTGGCAAATACGCTGGTCAGACGATGCTGTGTGAGGATGTCCTCGAAGACACGGGTGTTACAGATTTCGGACAGTATTCGCCCGGCATAGATCCCACCGAGTTAGAAAAAGACATCTTCGTCGACTAATACACCACTAGGCTGAGTATCCGGGACACGGTCCCGGATACCGTCGTTTAAGTCGCGTTGAATGGTGGAGGAGGGGAGTCATGATGCAGCAGCTGACCTTGGAAACCCTCGGCCCCACGGTGGAGAATAATGCCACGGTCATCGTGGATTTCTGGGCTCCCTGGTGTACCACCTGTGCACGATTCACCCGCATCTTCACCGACGTCTCACACCAATTCGAGGACGTCGTATTCGCCACCGTCAACACGGATGAACAACAAGAGCTCGCTGCCATCATGGGTGTGCGTTCACTGCCTACTCTCGTGGCGTTTCGCAACGGCAAACACGTATTTGCAAAATCAGGCGTGATGAGCCGTCGGCAATTCGCCGAAATCGTCGAACAGATACGCACGCTGGGCAACAACCCCATGTAGCCACGAACCTCGTTGAGTTATCCACAGTCACTCCAACACGCCTGATGCGCCGTGGTCTTTCCTGCCAAGCTCTTGTTATCCACATCAAATCACGATGAAGCAGGAGTTCGACATGACCATGGAAAAACCAGTAGAGCTTGTACCTCGAGCATTCACCCGTCGGGAGAAAACCAGCATCCGTCAGGACGTCAAACGATTCGAAAAAATTGGTAGAGACCACGGGTGCGTCAGCATGGAAGACTTTGCCCACTTTGTCAGCGATCGAGTGAAATCCAACAGTGCAGGCGGTCTGACCTCCTCATCGAAGGAACTCATCCGCGGTCTTGCCGTGTATTTTGGGGAGCAGCTGCTGTATAACACCACACTGGCGCGTCTCGCAGTCGACTTTGTTGATGATGATTCGACATTACGAAGCGCAATCGCTTGGCACGAAGAAAACCCTGGTGGGGTGTTGGTCGATAGATTTGCTGGCCAAAGCGTATTCGCCCCATCCATCATTTTGGAACGGCTCGACGAAAGCCACCGCTGGCCGGTATCACTCGATGAGATTCTGGATCAAATTATCGACTGGAATCACGGATATCTGTTCAGGGAAGAAGTCGAAACGCTCTTTATCACCGGTGAAGACATCGAACCGGACGCATCCATGGCCGCCTAAGTCGGTCTATCTCGCGTCGTATCATCACGATTTTTAGGAGCCACCGTGAACGCCAACGTGACAGCCGGATACACCCGCCCACTGGCCTGTGCCGAACTGCCCGACCGGTATGAAGCCAACCAGCGCATCGCCAATTTTGTCAATGTCGATGATCTGAAAGCACTCGACGATCTGTGCCTGACCGGCAGGGAACTCGTACGACATCAACACATCGGTTCGCCAACCACGCTGTGCCAAGAACTCATTCGAGACCTCACCATTTGCTTCGGTGAAATCATCATGCGCTATGTCAGATCAGACTGGGCGATGGGCATCGAATCGTTGGGCGAAAACGAATACACAGCACCAACTTGGATGCTAATGCTGTATGCAGATGGGGACTACCGTTCGCTGCATCTTGAAGACTACGTCACCCGACGCTTCTTCGAACAAACCGAAACGAGCTTTGCCATGTTGCTTGACGAAGTTGTTAAGCTCGCCAAGAACGTGCCGGGCTTATATATCGGAGGGTATCAAAAGCCCACCGAAGAGTAACGCGCCAAGTTGTCGCGTACATTGGGCCCAGAACATAGCAGGACATTTGTGCCACACTGGAGTTCGATGCGACGGCTCTACATGACGCCCCTGGCCCGTGAGCCGGTACGCTAGCTGCGGCCAGGACGAATTTGGAGGTGTACCACGATGGCGGATTCGACAACCCACCATCATGATCACGATGAGCACAGTCATCACGAGGGACATGACCATCGCGGTGGTCATGGCGATCACGGAGACCACGTTGGACAGTTTCGTCGACTGTTTTGGATACATCTCATCATCGCGGTGCCAGTGATCATCTTTTCCCCGATGTTCGCCAACCTGATTGGTTATTCGACACCCGACTGGTCGCTGTGGATCGCGCCCCTGTTCGGGACCGTGATGTATGTGTGGGGTGGGCGCCCCTTCCTCACCGGAGCAGTTGGTGAAATCAAATCTCGTGCTCCAGGCATGATGCTGCTGATCGCGCTGGGCATTAGTGTGGCCTTCTTTGCCTCATGGGCTGCGACGCTTGGCCTCGTCGATGCAGAACTGGAGTTCTGGTGGGAACTCGCCCTACTCGTGGTCATCATGTTGCTTGGCCACTGGATTGAGATGCGTTCCCTGGCACAGACCACCTCAGCGCTCGATTCTTTGGCCGCGTTGCTGCCAGATCAGGCTGAACGCGTCGAAGGTGACGAAGTCGTCCACGTGGCACCAGACGAGCTCGCAGTCGATGATGTCGTCATCGTTCGTCCCGGGGCAAGCGTTCCTGCAGACGGTGTCATCGTTGATGGTGGCGCGGCCATGGACGAATCCATGATCACCGGGGAATCACGCACTGTCACCAGAGGCAAAGATGATGCGGTGACCGCCGGAACGGTGGCCACTGATTCCGGGCTGCGAGTCAGAATCACCGCGGTTGGTGATGATACTGCGCTCGCCGGCATTAACCGTCTGGTGGCGCAAGCACAGAGCTCGTCCTCACGAGCTCAACGTATCGCCGACCGTGCGGCAGCACTGTTGTTCTGGTTTGCACTCGGTGCGGCCGTGATCACCGCTATCGTGTGGCTGCTCGTCGGCACTCCCGATGCCGCCGTGGTTCGGATCATTACCGTGTTAGTTATTGCGTGTCCGCATGCGTTGGGTCTGGCCATCCCGTTGGTGGTCTCGATTGCCACCGAACGTTCCGCACGCGGGGGAGTGCTCGTCAAAGACCGTTTGGCCTTGGAATCGATGCGAAACGTCGACGCGGTCCTCTTCGACAAAACTGGCACACTCACCAAAGGCGAACCGACGGTTACCGACATCGAGCCGGTTGGTGCAATCGCCGCTGACGAAGTACTGGGACTTGCTGCCGCCGCAGAAGCACCCAGCGAACACCCGCTGGCTCGAGCCATCGTCAGTGCGGCCGAGCAGCGCGGCATTCGCCTGGAACAGTCAACCGATTTTTCTTCCTCGCCTGCGGTGGGTGTCACCGCGACCGTCCAGGGCCAGCAGATTCGCGTCGGGGGTCCCTACATGTTGGATGAGGTTGGGCAAGCAGAAGTTTCTGCCGCCGAGAATTGGCGTAGTGAAGGCGCGATTATTCTCCATGTCGTTCGTGATGGCACGGTCATCGGAGGCCTGAAACTCGCAGACGAAATCCGTCCAGAATCTCATGACGCTGTCACTGCCCTTCATGCGCTAGGGGTGGACGTCGTGATGATTACCGGCGATGCCGAGGCCGTCGCGCAGAAAGTAGGACGCGAACTCGGTATTGATCGAATCTTTGCGGGCGTGCGTCCCGAAGACAAAGCAGCCAAAGTCGCCCAGCTGCAGGAGGAAGGCAACAAGGTGGCGATGGTCGGTGATGGTGTTAATGATGCGCCAGCACTGGCCCAATCTGATGTTGGTATTGCCATTGGCGCTGGTACCGATGTGGCTATTGCTTCTGCCGGTGTGATCCTGGCCAGCTCTGATCCACGATCAGTGCTATCGGTCATGGAATTGTCCCGTGCCACATACCGCAAGATGAAACAAAACCTGTGGTGGGCCGCCGGGTACAACCTCATAGCAGTCCCGTTGGCGGCAGGCATACTGGCGCCCATTGGTTTCGTGTTACCGATGTCCGTTGGGGCCATCCTCATGTCACTTTCGACCATTGTCGTGGCGCTGAACGCACAGTTATTACGACGAATAGATCTCAGTCCCGAAGCAAGCACGCGCATGGTGCTCGAGCAGCGGTAAACGGGGTCGCGCGTGCATCTCCAAAGGGCCGAGGTCAGTCGTTGGGCCGGTCTTTCTGCGGTAGGGACTCTCGGACGAGCTCGTAGGAATCGTCCACCAGGTCCTTAACCAGATCCTCGCTGATCCCACTGCCGGCGCCAACGCTCACCCAGTGCTCGTTGTCTAGATAGCGACCGGGAATTATCGTTGGGTAGTCCTGACGTAGGGCGTCACCGTGGTCCGGATCTGCTTTGATAGTAATGATCAGCTCGTCTGGGTCATCGGTGACGATGAGAAACACCTTGTCTGCGACCTTGTACACATCGAGACTCTCGGTGAAAGGCTGCCCGTTCGATACCCCGGGCAGGGACTCTGCTCTTGCTCGGGCGATCTGCTGTAACTTCTTGCCGGTGAGTTTCATACATGCCCCTGGGGCTTCACCGAAGCTCGGGGGTCGAAAGGGAGCCCATCGTCGACGCGGGCAACCCCTCGGCCATTTCGCGGGCCACGTCCTGCTGCTTGCGTCCCTGCACGATGCACCTCTCGTTCTTTGGGATGGTTCACCTTCAAGCCTTGGCATAGGCAGAGCCGCAGTCAACCTTCGAGGTGTTTCTCTGTGGTAAGGCTATGAATCGCTGGGCTTTGGCTGGCGAGTGCTTCAGTCGTCGTCAGGATCATGCGTTGCATGGCAGCGGCTGCCCTGCTGAGACTTACATCTTTCCGGTGCGCAAGTGAGATAGTTCGCGTCAAGGACGGTTCGATCAGACGTCGGGATTCCAAGCCAGGTCGATCCAGGAGCACCGTCGCCGGGACCACCGCAACACCCAAACCACGTTCGACAAAGCGCAAAACAGCGTCCATTTCTGCACCCTCTAGGACCACGTTCGGTACGAGGTCTTGCTGCCGGTAAGCCTGCATAGTTGCCGCACGAAGGTCATAACTTTCCGAGAATACAATCTGCGGTAGCGCGGCCAATTGGCGAAGCGTTAGCTGACCACCATGCTCGGCGAAATGAGCCGGATGCCCAGAAATCACCATGAGCTCTTCGACAAGCAACGGTGTGTGAGCCAGGCTCTCTGCAGACGAGGGGTCGTGATCGGAAGCCACAATGAGCGCTAAATCTAAGGAGCCACCCACCAGCTCATTGAGCAGGTTGTGCGAACCAGATTCGTGTAGGTGCAGATCCACACCCGGATAGTCAGCGTGATACGGACCAACGACTTCCGCTACGACAGAAACGCACATGCTCGGTGGGGCTCCTAAACGGACGCGCCCGCGCCGTAGCCCCGCCATCTCGTGCATCTGAAAACGGATGTGTTCGGCGTCGGCAAGCATGCGTGAAGCCACCGGGAGCAGCGTTTCGCCTGCCGCCGTCAGTGTGATGTTGCCCCTAGCTCGATTGAAAAGTTCGGACCCAAGCTCGATTTCGAGCGTAGAGATTTGGCGGCTCAGCGTGGGCTGTGCGAGATGCAGTTCGGCGGCTGCCCTGGTGAAATGCCCGGTTTCAGCCACGGCAAGAAATCCTTGGAGTTGTTCAAGATTCATGGTCATAGCATATATGTATCGTGACCAGTCATAGAATTCATTGGACTAATCATCGGCAAAGTTCTTAGCGTTGAGCACATGTTGAAGAACAGGATTCAAGAAAAGAAAATCTCGACCAGTGTGCTCGTCATCGGCACGGGCGGTTCTGGGCTGCGCGCTGCCATTGAGCTAGCCGAGCAAGGTGTTGACGTATTGGCTGTGGGGAAGCGCCCACGCAATGATGCTCACACCTCACTAGCAGCCGGCGGCATTAATGCCGCACTTGGCACGATGGACGCCGAGGATACCTGGGAGCAGCACGCCGCTGACACGATCAAGGAAAGTTATTACCTTGCTGACCCGAACACCGTAGAAATTGTTGCCAAAGGTGCCGCTGAGGGCATTACCGACCTCGAACGCTTCGGCATGGGCTTTGCCCGTGAAGAGGACGGGCGCATCTCACAGCGGTTCTTTGGTGCACACACATTCCGACGCACAGCATTCGCTGGCGACTACACCGGGCTGGAGATCCAGCGAAGCCTGGTGCAACGCAGCGAACAACTGGACATCCCCATCCTCGACACCGTCTACATCACCGACATCCTGACCGAGGACAACAAGGTCTTCGGCGCCTATGGTTTTGATGTGAATGACGGCACCCGCTATTTGGTACATGCTGACGCCGTTATCCTGGCGGCTGGTGGACATAACCGGATCTGGCGCCGCACCTCCTCTCGCCGTGACGAAAACACCGGTGACTCGTTCCGTCTCGCGGTAGAAGCCGGTGCCAGACTCCGCGACCCAGAACTCGTCCAATTCCACCCATCAGGAATCATAGAACCAGAAAACGCCGCAGGCACACTCATCTCAGAGGCCGCTCGCGGCGAAGGTGGCATCCTTCGCAACGCACTGGGCGAGCGGTTCATGGAACGCTACGACCCCGAACGCATGGAACTGTCCACCCGTGACCGCGTGGCGCTCGCAGCCTATACCGAAATCCAGGAAGGCCGAGGCACTGAAAAAGGTGGCGTTTGGTTAGACCTGTCGCATCTGCCACGCGAGGTCATTCTTGAGAGACTGCCGCGGGTTTATCAGACCATGCTTGAAGTTCAGATGCTCGATGTCACCCGTGAGCCGATCGAAATCGCCCCGACCGCGCACTATTCAATGGGCGGGGTCTGGGTCCGTCCAGAAGACCACTCCACCGATGTCGCCGGGCTGTATGTAATCGGTGAGGCATCCAGCGGACTCCATGGGGCGAACCGCTTGGGTGGGAACTCGCTGATTGAACTCCTGGTGTTCGGACGCATTGTGGGCCAGGCTGCAGCAGACTATTCGGCGAACCTGCTGGCTCAGACCCGTTCTGCTGAAGCAATTGCGCAAGCCCGTGGTGAAGTTGATCGCCTCTTGGCAGCAGATGGGACGGAAAATGTACGTGCTCTACAGCGTGCGATTCGTGACATGATGACCGAATACGCTGGCGTTGTTCGACACGAAGCAGGACTCAAGAAAGGCCTGGCTCGACTCGACGAGATTGAATACCGCATGGAAAATATCGGCATCCACCCCGACATTGCAGGCTTCCAAGACCTCGCCCACGCGTACGATCTGAAATCATCAGCACTGTCCGCCCGGGCCACACTCGAAGCCGCCCTGGAGCGTCGCGAAACTCGCGGTTGCCATAACCGGAGCGACTTCCCAGAGATGGACGCAGGATTGCAGGTCAATCTGGTTTGGTCGCCAGAAACCGGTGTGACTCGCGAAGCGATTGCACCGGTGCCACAGGAGCTCACCGAGCTAATCCGTGAGGTCAGTGTCGAAGGCAAATTGGTCGAATAATACACGAGCAATTCAAAAAGACGCACCGCGAACCGTGGACCATTTCGACAAGGTAGAGTAAGGGCCGTGTCTTTATCTATTGGTTTTGTCGGACTACCCAACGTCGGTAAGTCAACGTTATTTAATGCCCTCACCCGCCAGACGGTTTTAGCCGCGAACTACCCATTCGCGACCATTGATCCCAACGTGGGGATCGTCAACCTCCCGGATGAGCGGCTGGACAAGTTGGCAGAGATCTTTGGTTCCCAAAAGATCCTGCCAGCCACGGTTTCTTTCGTTGATATTGCTGGCATCGTCAAAGGTGCTTCCGAGGGTGAGGGTTTGGGCAACCAGTTCCTGGCCAACATTCGTGAATCCTCGGCCATCGCGCAGGTTGTTCGCGTCTTCGAAGACTCCGATGTGATCCACGTTGACGGCGAGATCAATCCAAGCTCGGATATGGAAACCATCAACACCGAGCTGATCCTCGCTGACATGCAGACGCTTGAACGTGCCATCCCGCGCACTGAAAAAGAGGTCAAAGGCAAGAAAGCCGATAAGGCCGTACTGGATGCAATGATCGCTGCCCAGACTGTGCTGGAGCGCGGCGATACCATCTTTTCTTCCATCGACTCGGACAAACTGGAGATGGAACACCTGCAGGAACTGAACCTGCTGACCGCTAAGCCGTTCATCTACGTGTTCAACTCCGATGACGAAGTACTAGATGACGCGGCCCGCCGACAGGAGCTGACCGACCTCGTTGCTCCGGCACGTGCAGTCTTCCTCGATGCTCAGTTTGAATCTGAACTCGTAGAGCTCTCGGAAGAAGAAGCCCAGGAGATGCTGGAAATGTCTGGGCGGGAAGAATCCGGCATGGATCAGCTCGCACGCGTAGGTTTTGAGACGCTTGGACTGCAGACCTACCTCACCGCCGGGCCCAAAGAAGCACGCGCTTGGACTATCAATAAGGGCGATACCGCTCCTGAAGCTGCGGGTGTCATCCACACTGACTTCCAGCGCGGGTTCATTCGTGCCGAAGTGGTTTCATTTGAAGACCTCGTAGCAAACGGTTCAATGGCTGAAGCGAAAGCACAAGGCAAAGTCCGTCTCGAAGGTAAGGAATACCTGATGCAGGACGGCGATGTCGTCGAATTTCGATTTAACGTTTAATCGCTCATGCCGCCCGTCATTATCTCCTGAACTTTCTGCACGTATTCGGAGAAGGCTACACGACCCAGTGGAGTGAGTGAGGCCCACATACGCGGACGACGGCTAGATTTCGCCACCTTGGACTCCAGCTTGACGTAGCCAGCGTCAACTAGCACCTTGAGCTGCTTACTCGCGACGGAATCTGATACGCCCAGCTCATCGCGAATCACCCCGAACTCGACTGTACTGGTGGATGAAAGCATCGAGCAGATCGCAAGTCGCTTCGGAGCGTGGATCGTTTCGTCTATATCGAAATTCATTTAGAGACCGACTGCTTTCGACCTGCTTCTACGATCTCACGGTCGATCCGTGATCCAGTGAACGTCGTTGTGGCGGCGCTGACCGTTGCTGCGAGGAATATGACTAGCGGGGTGTCAATGTTGTGCGCCCAAACGGCGACGAGAGCACACGTTGTTCCGACGGTGAAGAGCAAGACTGCATAGATAGTGGCGCGCGAAGAGGGGTAGGTTGGCGGCATGGTCACACCGCGCTTCCGGGTGAGCGTGGCGGCCCAAAAGGCGGTGATAACTACCACTATCAGGCCAGTGTATACAGACCATTGCAGCCCCGCCGCCATTGCTGCGATCGGTGTAGCCCAAAGTAGACCTAAACAGGCTCTTCCGGTTTAAGGGTGGGGTGAGGGTTTAAGACACGCCGGGGGTGAAGGTGGTGGAAGGTGTCGGGGTCTTCCGAAAATATTGGTAGCGACC
>NZ_BAAGSP010000025.1:0-41886 GCF_054782375.1 Yaniella soli | reverse complement strand
GATCCCGACGGGCTTCCAGGCACAACCTCGTTGCGCGCTCACGTAATTCTTGAGGGTATTTATAATTGGCCATAGTCCAATCAGCTTATCCTTCCGGGATATCTGGCACACCCTCCATCAAACCAGGGACGATTCACAGGCATAGGGGCCTGTTAAACATGGATTTGTCTAGAATTCATCGTTTGCCAGGAGCCCTATGCCTGCTGTTCCATTATTCATCATGGACCCCTTATGGAGCCAATTTGAAGCACTCATCCCACCCGTAGTCGATGAGCATCCGCTAGGATGCCACCGGCCTCGCATCCCAGACCGAGTCGTGTTCGACAAGCTGGTGCAAGTGCTGGTGCTGGGTGCTTCCTATGCCAAGATCAGCGATACCACGTGTTCGGCGACCACGATCCGGCGGCGCCGAGATGAATGGATTGGCGCCGGCATCTTCACTGCGTTAGAACAGCTCTGTTTAGAAGCCTACGACCGAATCGTGGGCTTGGAACTCGAGAATCTGTGCGTTGACGGATGTATTGTCAAAGCCCCGTGTGGCGGCCAAATCGCAGGCAGATCCCCGGTAGATCGCGGCAAGCAAGGTACCAAACGCTCCGTGATGACCGACGGCGCCGGCATCCCCATCGGTGTCCTCGCCGCCCCGGCTAATCGCAACGACTCACCCTTACTGGCACCCACGTTGCAGAAATTAGACCGCTTTGGTGACTATCTGCCACAGCAGATCACGGTGCATCTGGATGCCGGTTATGACTCCGCCAAAACCCGTGGGCTGTTGACCGCTTTGGGCCACGATTGGCAGATCAGTACCAAAGGCGAACCCTTACAAGCCGGAGCCCGCTGGGTGGTGGAACGGACCAACGCCTGGCACACCCGTGGATTCAAAAAACTGTTAGTCAACACCGAACGCCGGGCCACCGTCAACGACGCTTTTATTGCGCTAGCCAACGCGATCATCATGATCCGCCGACTGGTCCGCGAAGCCTGGACCACCTAGCGCTGGGACACCCGACCCGAACGAAAACCCTAACCTATCGGCACATGTTCTTAGTCAAACCCCTGTAACAGTTCGTCCTTTCTCAGTTACCCATTTTGGCGGGGAGAAGAGAAAAGGGAAAACCTTCTGTACGCCACTACCGAGCAATAAAGACGAAAGGACAATAAGAATAGTCGTCAGAATAACGAGAGCGATGGCTAATGCCAGCCCACCAGAAAGGAACCCAAAAAAATGAGCTGTTACCGTTATGATCGGAACATGAAGCACATATATTTGAACGGTATTTTTGCCAATATAAACAATAAGTTCATTCAGGAGTCTCCATTTCCTTAAGGCAGAACTTACCCGAGGAAACAAAACAATAATGGCGGCTATCCCGCTCAGAGCTAGAAAGTTATAGACCAAACCCGAAAATATTGGACCTAGAGCGATTCGAACAATTAGATAAAAGCTTAGGAGACCCATAAAGCAAATTACGCTCAACCAAATATTCCGTTTTTGTCGTGACTCCGCGATGGACAGAAAAACATTAGAAAAATAGGCTCCAGCTAAGAACCAAGGGAGGTTGAGCAGCGCTGTGCTCAGTAATTGCAACTGTGACAGCATACCCATTGCGGCAACGGTGGCGACTAATAAAGAGATCCCAAGGGTTAAGCGCGGTATTGCGATACCGAGTTTCGCTATAGGAAAGAAAAGTGCCAGGGCCCATAAATACCACAGGTTACTCGGGTTATAAGTCAACTGTGAAATAAAGCTAGGAATATCATTAGCGACAGCAGTTGGTATCTCAATATCCCGTGGAAGGGATAGGAAAAGCACAGTCTGTAAAACTAACCAGACCACGTATATATAATAGTATGAGCCAGTTTTACGCCTGAGTACTTCGCTCCACGGCATGCTTTGCGCGCTTGCTCCTAGCAGTCCTGACACTAAGAAAAAGATAGGCATCCGTAACGGTTGAAACGCGACAACGAAGCCTAGCAACAACTGGGATCCGTTCATATCCAAAGGGATTACGAATTTTGTGATCACGTGTGTAATTACGACAGCAAGAATTGCGAATGCTTTGGCATAATCGAGCCACAGGATACGTTGCCCACGAGCTCTCACCACTCGCGAATTTAATTCGACAGACACAGATCCTCCGGGTGTAAAATTGTAAAGTCGTAAATCTGCTCGTTTATAATTGGTGCAACCTCTCGGCAATTTAGACCGCGAGTTCTCATATCTCTCATCAACGAGCCACACCCTCTGCCTTGGTCTCGCGTTGCTGCGAATCGGCTATACGCTTTCGGGCCACATGGATCACAACAAGAACAAAGATTAAGCCAAATACAATTGCCGGGACGACTGGAACAAAAGAATTCCGAATATGGTTAAATAGAGGAACCGCGACCACTATGTAAATAGCCATGCGTGATGCCGTCCCATAACCTCGCGAAAAAGCTACCATTATGATGGCAATTATTGCCATAATGACCACTACGCCCACTTCGGCAAGATTGTGGTATGCCTCTCCAATAACCGAACCGCCAATCCCGCCGGCTCGATTGAGGATCTCCACGTTAAATAGCCTCATGTCCTCATAAACAGGTAGACGCTGTGCACCCAAGGTCACCTGCTCTGCAGCTCTAGCAATGGACACAGTATATGTATCTCCCAGGCGGAACGGATCACCCGCCTCATGCCACTGAACAACTGTAGCCACGACACGAAGGGTTGAACCTAGTTCAGTTAGTGCGGCTACAGGCGACCCGTCGACTGTATTCAAGCCTGATGCCGAAAGACCTGTAGCTCTAATTTGCTTAGCCGTTGCGATCAAAGCCAATAAAGCTACCAAACCGAAGAGCACAACCGGAACGTTCGGCATAGAACGCCTTTGTGCCAGTACCGAGGCTGCGACGGCCATGGGAAAAAGAACCTCCCCTCGTAGGCCCAGAAAGAAGCCTATCACTGCAAACAAAGCAAACAAGACAAGCGCTGGTACAGCGAGATTCTTCGCACGTGTCATGACTGTCAACCCGAGACCCACGCCAATCCCCATATATGTCAGGTTCAAATTCGTGGGCCGTGTAGCAGCCAAAAAATCCTGGTAGGACCCAAAGAGACCCGCTAACCCCACGCTCGAAATAGCCGAAATAAACCATAGGGCAGTAGATATGAGAAGCAGCCACGAACCTGCGCGTGATAGACGATAAGCCAGCTCGTCGTCAGCGCCGCTGAGACGTTCATCTGCATAGATGGGACGTTTCTTTTGTCCTACCATACCTAAAACAAGCAGAGAGACAAAAACATATGCAACAACACCAAGCGTCGTCAGATGAGTAGCATAAACACCTACGGGTCCGTTGTACCAGATATAGTCAGCTGCTCTCGGGAAATCCGGGTCGATCCCTGACAAAATGTTGACGATTAATCCATAATGGAACACACCCACGACGACAAGGAAAAGTGTAACTGGCGACCAGAATCCAGTCCACGTACAACGGGCTAATGAAAAAATACCTAGCACGTAGATTACAAGAGCGATCCATGCCATAACTGAGCGGGATGGGGGCCCTAAATAAACACTGGCGAGCAATGTTCCTATTGCCAACAAAAACCACAGAATAAGGTGCAAGGGCCTTCGACGTCTTAATCGAACCTCTAACGGCGCTTTACTGGCATGCCCACGGAACTTGGAGCGTTTGCGAGATCCAGTGCCCGCAACTTTATTCTGATTGGTGGTTATCAAATCGTTCCTTCGGCAAACGATGAATTGTCCCGGATAGGTACGAAATCTCTTTGCCGTACTATTTCACGAGACACTTTCAAATTCTTAATTACCCTAGCTGGGCTGTAGAGAACGACGTAGTTATGGTTGAATAATTACGCTTCAGCGTTCAAAGTCTGAGAACCTATGTTCAGATGCGCAACGATATTGACTTAAGCTTTGATTCCCATCCCTACAGGTGCCAATTTCGATTCACCTCTCCAGTGGCTCCCTAGAGATGGCCCCTGCCAAGATATTGGCACCGCTATGTCTCTCACCAAGAGGTAGACGTCTTGCTCGGATCATTAGTTCAGGGGATACATAGTCTGAGATGGCACTAAATACCTCCCATATGACTCGGCACCTCTTGCCGCTTGAACGTCTTGTTAATGCCGACGCCAACGACAAGGAGCATGACCCCATAAGCTACGACACTTCCTAGAGCAGCACCAAGCGCTCCGTGGACGGGCACCAGAATAGAAAGCACGACGGCGAGAGTAACAAAACCAAGTATTCCTGACGCGCTGGATATATAAGGTCGATTATAGCCAGCCAGAACCCGCACTGTGATCAAGTAAGGACTCAGTAAAAGCTCAGCTATCAACAACGTACGCACGATAACAACTGAATCGGCGTAGTCGGAGCCGAAAACGAACGGAATTAGCCACGGAGCTGATATCCAAATGAGGCAGCCATAAATAAGCGTTATGCCTAAACTTATTGACAGGAATTTTTTATATTTTTGAACAGTCATAGTTCCTGCTGCAGCCTCTCGATAGGCTACCTGACCAATCGAGTTAGATACGACCTGCATTAGCGAAGCAGGCGTAACCGCTACAGCATATATGCCGAGATTATAGGCGTTGGATAAGAAACCAAGAAATAGTTGATCGGAACGAAACGTTAAGGTCTGACCGAGTCCGATGCCCCAAAACCTTATGCCATTACGGAGAAGCGACTTACCTTTATCAGCCGATACTGTACCGAGATCGACTTTGAATCTTTTAATAAAGACAATCATGGCGAGAATTCTTACCAAGAAGCCGGTTACATAAGCACAAAGAGCTCCCATTAGTGGGTGTGACGTGGCATCTAGTAAGTAAATCCCAACTAGAACGACCATCGTTATGAAATGGCCGATCGTATTTGCAAACGCAGATAAGCTTACTCTTCCGACCGCGTTGAAGAGATCCAACATCTGACTACCCAGGAACGTAAACGCACCCAGTAAAGAAATTATAATAATATTAATACTGAAGTCTGTAAAGCCCACTAAAACGAAAACAGTTAAAACGCTACTAACAATGATTAAGTTCAGTACGAGTAGCAGGGTCGTGAGGCGCAAATAGGTGCGTAAACTCGCCCAGGGTGCCTTAGGTTGAAAAGTCCTGACCGCGTGATTAGTCCCCATGGACGAAATAAGAAAGCCAACTGACGAGACTGTTATAGCTAGTGCCAATAGTCCGCGATCATCAGGATCAAGTAAGCGGGCCGTCAACACTCCCGTGATTAAGCTGAACAGCATGCCTGTAAAGTTCCATAGGATGGCGCCAAACGCTTCTCGCCTCTGAGAGGATCGACGATGTATGTTAATCTTCGCTATCACCTGAGAGATTGTGTGACCTGTTTTTCTCAAGAACGCATTGACTAATTGGTGAATTCTCTGCATCTAAAAACCACTAACAGCGAAATAAGGCAAGTTCGATCCGTCTCCGTGATGACTCATTGTAAACCCCACACGCGCAGGTGCTCCTCAACCGCTCGCGATATCTGGAAGGGACTCTTTAGGAAAGAGGCGTGTATTGCTGCGCGACCCTCGGAAGCTCTTAAGAGGGCCTTGGCCCACGTTTCATCAGACTCTGCTAGATCCAGGGAATCAATACCTTCTGTGTAGGATTTGATCCATTCAACTCCTGGCAGGTTCGTCGAGACGACGGGTGTTCCACAAGCTAGCGCTTCTAGAACAACCCCTGGGAGCCCTTCACGCGATGAAGTGACTAGTAGTACGTCAGATTCACCGAGATGCTCAGCAACTTTCGGTGATTCGCCTATAATTTCAATGTTTGACCCCATTCGCGAAATGTCGTCATCAACTGCAATCCGAGCAGCATAAGTAGCTTCGTCTTCGTTCAGAGGCCCAACCAGCTTTAAGGTGCTTGGACGATGTAGTGCTACATTCGCCCATATATCAATGGCCCGTTTTCGATTCTTGGACCGTTCAAGACGAGCCACATTAGCAATTACCAAACGATCCCGAGAGTCCAGCTTCCGTTTGTCACGTCCGACTTGTGCTTTTTTCCGCAAGGCTATGGCATCTAAACCATTCGGAATAACCTGTGCCCGAGAACGCCAACGGCCACGTAATAGACCTGAGCCTTCGAGGGCAGCTGGGCTGACACCAAGCACTGCGGTAGCGAGAGCACTAACCAATAATCTTGAGAATGCCAAGTAGATTCGTCGTGAACCAGAAGTCGCACCACCGACGGCATCACTGCGAGAGTGTGCAATACGAATTGGTACCCGAGCAATCCATGCGGCGAGAATAACGGGCCCAGAGGCGACACCTAAATGCGAATGCACGACTCTCAGGCGACTTCGTTTCATCAGCCGAGCTGCGCGCCATATATCCCGAACATTCTTAATTTCGACGTACTCTACTTGGTGACCGCCGTGACGGATTTCCTGATCCAACGAACCCGTTTCGCCAGAGACGGCCAGAAACGTAAAAAGCATTCCAGTCTGCTGAACGATTTCCCACGTTCGTAACTCGGCCCCGCCGCGTCCCAGCCTACTAAAGACATGCATGACACCACTTGGAGGTAAAGGTAGCTCACCGATTTGGTTCGAGGCCGCTTGAGGAAACATCGTCCCTTCTTTCATATTGGAAAACACCCTTATGCAGGGCGACTAATCAAACCCCTGGTTTTGAGATCCTCATAAGGTACCAGATTGAGTATTTGCGCAGGTAGCTATTAGCACAACCTTTCGTAATGCCGGCGACGGCGTAGGCTCAGACCGGCCTGCGCACCTTACAATCTGTAACAGTATGGATCCGTAATATCTCCACGTTAGTTGGTGCGATCCAGCCGCTCATTTCTTACCTCGCATGGATTCCCGGCTGCGACAACTTGATTTGGAATATCCTTAGTAACCACTGCACCCGCACCTACAACACTTGCACGTCCGATGTTTGCACCTGGTAGGACCATCACGCGCATACCTAGCCACGATAGAGACCCAATGGTGAGAGATTTCCCGATGGCGCCTTGGAACTGTACTGGGGTTTTCGGGTCGGGCCATGCATGTGTATAGGTCAATACAATTGACTCGAAGCCGATGAGCGCGCCCTCTTCTATTCTCAAACCGGCCCTTGCGTCTAAGAGTACCGAGTTTGCAATTGAGACTTTGTCTTCTAGTACTAGATGCTCTGCACCCAATATTTTGATATTTCTACTGAGCCGCACTTCTTGTCCGACCTGGGCCCCAAGAGACCGCAGCGCCATTACTCGCAGGTTCCTAAAGCCGCGGTTAGGTAATTTAGCGATGAAAGAATTGAATGCAATCTCGCCAGCTTTCTTAATGTACCGCCTGAGTCCTCTGCGAGGAGGGCGATTATTTGTCGCTTGTGTTACTTGCACGTTATCCCTCTTCTGTAACCCATTCATCAAGAAACTCTGAAAGCACATCATCACCTGAGTAGTTGGCAGCAATTTCCCGTGCCACGACCCATTGCTGGCGGGCGCCCGTTGAGAGCCTCTCTGGATTCCCGACCACCGACATAACAATACTGGCTAGAGCGGAAGGATCGTTGGGCCGAAAAATCCATTCATTACCGAGTAGTTCAGGTACTCCACCCACGTTGGCACCCAAACATGCTATTCCGCTAGCCATTGCCTCAATCAGCACTCGAGGCAACCCCTCAGTCCTTGAAGGCAGCACGAACAGATCCGACTTTGAAATAAATTCTCTGACGTGATCTGCTGACGGGAGCCGATCAATGAAGTGGATATTGTCGCTCACTTGCAACTCCACAGCTAGTGCTTTCAGGCTGCTGTGGAGTTTCCCTCCACCAATTATCGTGACCTCCAATTTTAGGCTTTGCTTGCGTAATATTCGCGTAGCCTGAATCAAAAGGTCATGGCCTTTATAATTCTGTTCCTGGCTACCTGCAGTAATGATGCGGACAGGATCGCTTATCACATCTTCTGCGTAATCCCGCGGCCTTCGCGCAATGGCCTCTCTTGAAAGCTCTACGTTCGATCGCGACAGTACAGAGGCATTAGGTGCTGGCGGATAAATACTTTGCAAGACCCTACGAGTTACATATATAACAGCGTCTGACCTCAAAACCGTCTGCCGCGTCAAAAACGCTGATAGTGGAGCTATAAATATGCCCGCGCGCCCAGCAGCACCGCTTCGCAATACTTCTGCGGGGTCGCCGACCACTTGAGCTAGAAATCGGGCGCCAAGGATCCGAGCCTGGTGTAACAGCAAGATCCCCATCACATCAGGCAGTCGCCCACCGTAGAATACCTCCCGTTTCGTGAAATTGCTCTGAACAAACTTTCGAAGGCGAGGCAGAACCCTTACAAGTTGGGTTAATCCACGGTAGTACGGTGCCTCTATTACTCGGAGGCCTGGACCTTCAACTTTAGGGCCATTAGCATTAGGCACCGACTCCACCCTACTGACGAGTGCTACTTCGTCAAAGGTCTTAAGGTAACCGGTCCATGCTTCATATCGGGCGTAGCCCACTGGCGCCCGAATCACACCGTCGGCGTCGCGCTGTAGGCGCGACTGAATCGCGAAAACAAGTTGTTTTTTCACAATAGATCTTTAGTTTTCTAAAACCGCTGGTCTACGACGTCGCGAGACAGCTGGGATCTGAGGTCGTAAACGACACCATTATCCGAGCGGAGTAATTCACGAATCCTATCATTTCCATCTTCTACAAACTCTTCATGGGGGACGGCCAGGACTATGCCGTCGTAAGTGCGACTTTCTACCTCGTTCAGCAGTTCAATGCCCAAATATTCACAAGCTTCGGTAGCGGAAGCCCACGGATCGTAGACATCTACCTTGATGCCGTATTCACAAAGCTCACTCACGATATCGACAACTCTAGTATTACGCAGGTCAGGCGTATTCGCCTTGAAGGTCAATCCTAAAATCAGCACACGCGCCCCGTTAATAGGCATAGCGCGCTGTGATAACAATTTTACGAGTTGTGCGGCTACATGGCTGCCCATCGAATCATTTATGCGTCGTCCCGCTAGGACCATTTCAGGATGAAAACCTATCGACTTAGCTTTATGTGTCAGGTAATACGGGTCGACGCCGATACAGTGGCCTCCAACTAGCCCTGGAGTAAAATGTAGAAAATTCCATTTGGTAGCGGCTGCATCTAATACATCGTGGGTATCAATCTCTAACTGTGCAAACAGAAGCGCGAGTTCATTGATCAATGCAATGTTAACATCACGCTGGGTATTTTCGATTACTTTCGCTGCCTCAGCCACTTTTATGGACGGTGCGAGATGTGTCCCGGCCGTAATAATCGACCTATAAAGGGAATCTATGCGTTCGGCAGCTTCCGGAGTAGATCCAGAAGTTACTTTAGTGATATCAGATAACCGGTGCTTTTTATCGCCCGGGTTAATTCTCTCAGGAGAATACCCGACTGTGAAATGCTTATTGAGCTCTAATCCTGAAACTCTCTCTAGGACCGGCACACACTGCTCCTCCGTGGCGCCGGGATAGACCGTGGATTCATAAATGACAACGTCGCCTTCACGAAGAGCATTGCCTATCGAAGTGGACGCAGCTAGTAGCGGCCCTAAATCGGGTTCTTTGTGTTCATTGATTGGAGTCGGGGTTGTGACGATATAGACGTTGGCTTTAGTTAGGATCGATTCATCCGCCGACACTTCCAGCCTGGCTGCGCTCTGTAATTCGTGGTCTGGCACTTCAAGAGTCCGGTCATGTCCTGCTCTCAGTTCCTGAACTCGACGAGCGCTAATATCGAAGCCTACTACATCGTAGTGTTTTGAGAATTCGACAGCTAACGGAAGCCCTACGTAACCTAGACCTACTACAGCGATGCAAGTTTCTTTATCCATTTTCGAGCCCCTTTCTAGTGACTAATTCCTTTTTAAACCAACTAATAGTTTCGGTGAGTCCGTCACTTAACTTGGTCGGTCGTACATTCGGAAACATCTGGCTTACTGATGTGGAATCAGCTTGCGATGCTTTGACGTCTCCTCGACGAGGCTCTCTATGCTGGCGTTCGACTTTTTGACCCAGAATGTTTTCAATCTCGTCTAAAAGTTCAAGCAAGGTCGTGTTGGTGTTAAACGCCAAGTTCATGGGGGCGTTGCTGTATCGTTTGTTCAGGACAGCTTCTGTTATCACTTGGCATACGGTATCAACGTAAGTGAAGTCACGTGATTGAGTCCCGTCCCCATATATCTGCGCAGATCTTCCCGTTAGGGCTGCATCGATAAATTTCGGAATGACAGCTGCATAGTCGTGGTCCGCCGCCTGACCTGGGCCATAAACGTTGAAAAAGCGGAAAGCTAGCGTCTTCAGTCCATATGCTGCCTGGTAAGCGAGTGCATAGCCTTCCGTAGCAAGTTTACTGACAGCATAAGGACTCATCGGTCTAGTCCAATCGTCTTCATGCTTGGGCAGTTTTGGGTTTGATCCGTAAACCGAACTTGAGGAAGCAACAATCACCTGCTCGACCTCCTGTGCGCGAGCAGCCTCAAGTACCATCAACGTACCTGTGCTATTGGCATCATGAGATCGCACGGGATGCGCAATAGACCGCGGCACGCTAGGGATAGCCCCTAGATGGACTACTGAATCAATCTCTTCCATGGCATGCGTCAGGATCGATTTGTCTAAAATCGATCCTTCAATGAATTCGACATCTAATCCGGTTAAGTTCTTTCTAGAACCTGTGCTGAGATCATCCACAACACGTACAGTCTCGAACTGGTTCGAATCCAGGAAATGCTTGGAAAGGTTGGAGCCAATAAACCCGGCCCCACCGGTAATCAGAACTTTCACTTAACGTCACTACTTTCGAGATATTGAGGGAGTCTTTTGGGTTGTGGCAGGTCATAACGGCCTAGAGCGATCGCTTCTATTCCAGACCAAATTTTCTCGGGTTGGAATTGAGTTTCAGCCCGATGTTGAGCGTTATCACCTAGTCGACGCGCCAGACCACGGTCGTCCGCGAGTAAATTAAAACAATCTACTAGAGCTTCGGCGTCACGAGCATCCACGAGTAACCCAGTCTCACCGTCCACTATCGTATCAATGGCACCAGTCACACGCGTCGTAATGGCAGGAATTCCAGCTGCTGCTGCTTCAATGACAACATTTCCAAACCCTTCACGAAGAGTTGGCAAGCATAGCAGATCAATCGCTGGCAAGTATCCCCACATATCGTCGGTCCATGGCACCACACGTATCCGGGAACTAGTGGCTTGGATGACCGTCTCAAGGGCTGAGTCCTCGATCGAACCGATGATGAGAAGTTCTACGTCAGCTCTAAGGTTCGTGCTTTTTAGTGCAGTCAAAAGCACGTCTACGCCCTTGGCAGGCGTGACTCGACCGATATAACCCACGACAAATTTGCCCGGTTCGATGCCGAGTTGTCTTCTAAGTGATGACCCATCGACTTGCGCTATCCGATCCTTGATCTTAACTGTGTCGACCCCATTACTACTGCCTTCACCGATAAGCCATACGTCATCCCAGGATGTCAATCTACGTCGCACAAGCTCTTTTGCAAGTGACGGACTTATAGCGATAACGTCCGTAGCCATCATGATTGTCGCCCGTTCCATAATCCACAGAAGCCTTGACAGCAGACCGGACGTTCCTTCTAGACGTAGGCCACGAACGGTATATATACGCTTCGGCACTCTGTGAATCCAAGCGGCAAAGATCCCAAGTAAGCTCGCCTTAGGCGTGCCTAGGTTGACAACATGGGGTCGCACTTTTCGAATGGCTCGCGCCCAGTCGATTAACGACTTGAGGTCTCTAGACGGCTGGATGTGGCGTTGCATTGGTATTCCGAGAAGAGAGACTTTTTCGCGTTCTGCAGCATACTTCGCGTCTTTATCTGGAGACGTGGCAAGTGTAACTTCCCATCCCCGTCGACGAAACCAAGCAAGTTGGCCTCGAAGAAGAGCCCGGGCGCTTAAGCCCACTGTTGTGCCGAAAAGAATTCGTTTTCCTGGGGGATAAATAATTTTCATAATCGACGTCTAGTTAGCCTCTTCGTACTTGTTCGAACGGTTCGAGACCTCGCCTAGTTGCCTAGGTAGAGGTCGTGCGGGTACTCCTACAACGGTAGCCATAGGGTCCATGTCCTTCACAACACAGGCGCTAGCGCCGATAATGCCCGAGTGACCAATTTTTAGACCTTGCAGGATTACAGACGCTGCGCCGACGAGAGTCCTGCGCTGGACGATAACTTCGCCGGAGATAACAGCGCCGGGGTTGACCGAGACGTAATCTTCCAGGATAGTGTCGTGACCTATTGTTGCATTGGGGTTCACGTGAACGTGCCGACCAAAGCGGGCGTTTGTTGAGATCTGTGCACCAGAACAAATAACGCTGCCCTCGCCTAATACACATCGAGTGCCCACCGTGGCGGCTGGGTGCACCACCGTCAGGGCCCTCCACCCAACACTCAAAAGTTTATTATCCACGAGGTCCTTAATCTTGGGAGCTCCGATAGCCAGGATAAAGCGCATGGGGCTTGTTTTAGCAACAACCTCATCAACAGTACCCAAATACGTGTAATCGCGGTCTTCTAATCGCTGTAAGTTTTGGGGACTCGGTAAGTCATCCGCCACGCCGATGACATCGATTAGGTGTTCGAATTTACTCTGAGCCCGCACGTCAGAGTTATGTGCTTCAATCACATCAAGAGTTTCACGCCCAAATCCGCCAGCCCCAATGACTACTACCTCAACTGACATGGGGCAAGCCTCCGAAGTAGTCAGTAAGTTCGTAACCTGCCTTATTAACACCTTTGCGATTCACAACAGCCGCGAGGGTACGCCAGAGGATCACAATATCCAGTCTTAAACTCCGTTGGTCAACGTAGCGGACATCAAGTTCAAATTTACTTTCCCACTCAACGTCGTTGCGCCCATTCACTTGTGCCAAACCCGTTATGCCAGGCAGAACTTCATGTCTCCGGGCTTGTTCTTCGGTGTAGAGGGGTAAGTAATGCACTAGTAGTGGTCGCGGACCCACAATACTCATTTCGCCTTTGAGGACATTCACCAACGACGGAAGCTCATCCAAACTTGTTGCGCGTAGTTTTCTACCGAACGGTGTGATCCGATCCTCATCAGTCACAATACCGCGAGACTCATCAGCATCGAGCATGCTACGAAACTTATAGAGTGTGAATAGCTCTCCTTTGAGCCCGGGCCGCTCCTGTTTAAATATCACTGGAGAACCTAGCTTCACCTTGACCACTAAAGCAGTCACGCCGATGACTGGTGACAGAGCGACGAGCCCTACCCCGGCGCAGACGATATCAAGTCCACGCTTGAGATAATCATACTTTTTTGCGTTTCTCATAATCCAAACTGCTCCACGATACGGGACAACGCGTTAGTTATCAGTTCAAACTGGGATTCGCTCATTTCAGATCCGCTGGGCAGCGTTAACCCTGATTCAAACTGCCTCTGTGAGGCGCCGGTAATCTTGCCAGGCTGACCCGAGAACACTGGCTGCAGGTGCATAGGCTTCCAGAGGGGGCGCGATTCAATATTAGCGTCCTGTAGTCCGGCCTGTAGGGTATCGGCTGAGAGGTTTGAGGTACTCGGATCGATAATTATGGAGGTTAGCCAGCAATTATCTTCCTCATCAGTACCCCCGAAAATATCGACTCCGGGGATCTCTGCGACAAAATCTCGGTATCTGTCACGCCAACACCGCCGACGTTCTATCATTTCATCGAGGCGAGATAGTTGCGCCCTTCCTAGGGCGGCTAGCACATTACTCATTCGGTAGTTATAGCCAATATCAGTGTGTTCATAATGCACTACAGGTTGTCGTGCCTGAGTTGATAAGTACCGTACGTGCTGGGCAAAATCGCCTTCGTCTGTCAACAGCATGCCGCCACCGGAAGTCGTCATGATTTTATTTCCATTGAAGGAGAGGACCGCTGCCTTACCGAACGATCCCGCCGGGCGGCCGTTATGAGTAGCGCCGAGTGACTCAGCGGCGTCAGCCAGAATAGGCACGTCGAATTCTTCGCAGATGGGTTCAAGCTGTGTGTAGTCCGCAGTTTTGCCGAGCAAGTCCACAGGGACCACAGCGGCAGCGGGAGTGCCCTGCTCAGTAAGTTCAGATAGAGCTTCATGCAAGAGCTGAGGGTCCATATTACCGGTAACGGGGTCTGAATCGACGAAATATGGGGTCGCACGAGTATATGTGATGGCATTAGCCGTTGCCGCAAAGGTCATAGTCGAAGTGACGACGATATCACCGGGCTTTACGCCCAGAGTCAGGAGACCCAAGTGTAAAGCGGCGGTGCCGGAGCTCAACGCCACCGCGTAACTCACTCCAATTCGCTCAGCCATTTCTTGTTCGAAGGCATCGATCTCCGGCCCGGCAGGCGCGGCCCAACCGCTTCGAACTGCTGCCAGAACTGCTTGTTCTTCGAGTTCAGTGATATCTGGCCGGGAAAGAAAGATTCGTTCACTCATGTTTTTATTGTTCCCTTCTCATCTTCCATGCGCTCAAGCCAGACAGTCAGATCCATATTCTCTGGTGCTAAATGATCCACTGTCGCATGTGAAATCTGCTCATGAAATGGACGTTCCAAGTTTTCTTTGACTCCGACGAGTTCTTCGTGGAGTTTCTCTCCCTCACGAAGACCTGTATAGACGATTTCGATGTCTTTTCCGGAGATCGCGATCATGCGTTTTGCGATATCCAGAATTTTTACCGGTTCTCCCATGTCGAGGATGAGGACCTCGCCTGCGCGTCCAATTCCGCCAGCTTGGATAACCAGCTGACAGGCTTCCGGGATGGTCATGAAATACCGAGTGACGTCGGGGTGGGTGACTGTGAGGGGTCCCCCACTTTCAATCAGGGATTGGAAAGTAGGTAACATCGAGCCCCGGCTTCCAATCACGTTGCCGAACCGCACAGATAAATATGGGCGTCCAGTTTCTTTCGCTGCCCACGCTGTAACTTTTTCAGCTACCCGTTTGGAATGACCGAGAGCACTCGAAGGGTTGGCAGCTTTATCAGTTGAGATGTTAATAAACGTGGATACATCACTTGCCATGGCTGCCTGCACAACGTTCAGTGTGCCAAGCACGTTGGTTTTCCATGCCTCATGTGGGAACTTTTCCAACATTGGCAGGTGTTTGAGCGCTGCCGCGTGGAATACAACGTCCGGTTTGCGATCTTCGAAGATCTTGCGGATAACGTCGGCTTCGCGAATATTGGCGAGAATAATTTCTTCGCCATCGAGAAGACCGTTACCCTGGCTTCGGATCTGAGCTTGTTGTAATGCTGTCTCGTCGCGGTCGAGCATAATCAGCTCCTTGGGTCCAAACTTCGATAGCTGTACACACAGCTCAGAACCGATAGAGCCGCCAGCACCAGTAACGAGGACTTTTTTTCCGGTAATAAACCCAGCGATCTCCTCGATATTAGTATCTACCGCTGTACGTCCAATGAGATCTTCAATAGAAACTGACCGAAGATCTTGAGCTGCAATTGGGCCCTCCATCATTCGCTGAATCGTCGGCGCCCTCATAACTTTCAGTCCGGCAGCAGTGCCGCTGTCAGTTAAATCTCGCAATAACTCTTGCTGGACATCACCTATTGCAACAATGAGAACTTTTGCCCCTGTTTGTTTAGCCACGCTCGCAATGTCTTGTGTCCCTCCAAGGACAGGCACCCCATGAAGCTGGAGCCGCTTTTTCGTCACGTCGTCGTCAATGAGACCGACAACGCGGAGAGGTGACTGTGGATCTGTCCGCATAGCGCGCACTACGACTTCGCCTGCTTGCCCTGCGCCAACAACAAGTGCCGGTGTTGCGACCAAACCCGGTTTACGGTTCCTGTCGATCAACAGGCGGTATGCATATCGCACTCCGAACATCGCCACCAGCGCTAGAGGGAAGGCGATAATCGCAAGACTTCTCGGCAATTCCGCTTCAAAGCCCACAAAGAGTAGAACGAGCGAAAAGATCACACTGGTCATAAATGCTGCGATGGTAACTACGCGAATTTCATCGAATGAACCGTAGGCATATCGATTGAGATACAGGCCGATGCTAAAGCCTACGATCACGAAGAATAGAGCCATACCTATGCCCAATAGGAGTGTGGCGTCCCAGTCCGTGCTTGTCAGATCGAATTCATACCGCAGTTGCGATGCAACGACAGTAGCAATGATCCAAATGCCGCCATCTAGAAAGGAGAGAATAGCGGTTTTATATCGTGCGCGCCGAACCCTGAGTGTTCGGCTGGATTCATTTGTAAACATCACAGCAGCACCTTCTTGGGTGCATGGATGTGATTTGAGGTGTGTGATTGGTGATGAGGTGTGAGTGTGTGCTTCAAGGTATAGCTCTCTTCAAATACTTCGTTACATCATCTACCGCGGGCACTAATTGATCCCGCGATGCCAAATAGGTCTCCTGGCTTCGTCTGAACGGGTCGAGAACATCGTTGTCGTCGGGGTTTTCTGGCGGCAAGGCGACACCGCGATTCAAAGCCGCGGCTTCAACTGCGGCTCGCAATCTATTCGTCGGTCCACGGGAGTCTTCGACTAAGAGATCCTCGTCTGGCACCACTTCAGCGATTCGTGCCAGTTCGCGAAGCGTAAAAGTTTTCCGCAATGCTTTCGGAGTGAGTTCAACGGCTGCACTGCGATGCTCGCGTCCCATCGCAAGAATCAAATCAGCCGAGTCTACGTGTTCGAGCGTAATTTGCTTGCCTCGATGCGAGTCAGCATTCTCTATACCGAGCTCTTTGGCTATCTCGAGTTGTGGATCCGGCATCTGGCGCCCCACAAGTGCGTGCGTGCCTGCGCTGTGGACTGTGATCGGCAACTCGGCAAACGCATGGCGTAACAGCATCTCTGCGAGTGGGGAACGGCAAACGTTTCCCGTACACACAGTGAGAACCGTAAACTGTGCCAAGCCCTACCCCCTATTCAAATTGCTTGCTCGACGACCGCTAGATTTCTTGGGCGCTCTTCGCTGCTGATCATCGGGGAGCACGTCGTCTTCCCCATAGCCATACATGTATTGCCCATACCCATATCGTCCCGGGCCTTTCGTGGGAAGCATGGTTGCGACAATACCGCGGAGGGCGACACCTGCCGTGTCGAGGGTAGAAACAGCGCTTTCAAGCTCTTGCTTCCTCGTTGAATCTGCGGCGGTGACGAGCACGACACCTTGAGTCATAGAGCCGATCACAGCAGCATCAGTCACCGCAAGTAGTGGAGGCGAGTCTAGGAGGATAATGTCTACATGGTTCGAGAGCACATCCAGAGTGTGCTCCATCAAATCTGAACCAAGCAGTTCTGATGGATTCGGAGGGACCTTGCCGGCTGGCAATATATAGAGCTGCGACCGTCCCCAGCGTTGCAGGACATCCGATATGTCGGCCCGTCCAATGAGGACATCCGTGAGACCGACCGCTCCTTCGATGTCCATATATTGCGCAACACGCGGCCACCGCAGGTCGCAGTCTACGAGTGCGACCTTCATTCCTGTTTCAGCAAGAGCCAACGCGAGGTTCGTCGCTGTTGTTGATTTACCCTCACCGGGACCAGCGCTTGAAATGACGAATGTTTTGGAACCTTCACCGGTAGTGAGGAATTGCAAATTAGTTCTGAGCGCGCGGAAAGCTTCTGCTCGGGGGCTTTTGGACTCGAGGTGCACGATGAGTGGCTTCTTACTTGCGTCTGGATCGTCCGCAATACGCCCCAACACCGGTGCTTCCGTGATCTGTTCAATGTCATGCACGGAACGAATACGCGTATCCAGCACAGCACGCAGCACTGCGATACCGACACCAACTGCGAGACCAAGCAAGAACCCAAGCGCAAGGTTGAGTGGCAAACGTGGGCTCACCGGTGAAGTGGGCACCTGAGCAGACTGCACCATGTTCACCTGTACGGGGCTGGTTTCGTCGTCGCCTTGTGGTGGCTCAAGCTCCTCTTCTACGAGTGTCTTGAGCTGAACACCAATTTCGTTGGAAATTTGCGCGGCCAGTTCAGGATCCTCATTACTCACAGTGACATTCAGCAACGTTGAGTCTGCAGGAGCCGCGACATTTACCAGTTCGGTGAGTTGATTCCTGGACAGATCGAGGCTCAGTTCTTCTGCCACGGGCTCCAGTACACTCTCAGTCGTTGCGAGTTCCGCGAACGTCGCCATATTCTGCTGTGCGAAGTTTGAACCCTGCAAAAGATCGCCAGAGGCTTGAGAATCAGTCTGCACGGAAATATACAGCTTGGATTGCGCCTCGTACTGCGGAGTCGCCAGGAAGGTAAACCCTGCCGCAGCGGCCACGCCGACGAGTGTCGTTACTACGATGAGCACCCAATTTGCGTAAAAGATGCGCAGGTAGTCGCGTAATTCCACGTACTTGTCCCCTTTGAAACCTGTGTTCAGAGCTGGTACTTATAATGATCCCTCATGTGGCAAAACACCACAGTTCAGATCCCATAAGTTTAAACTTGTAATTTACACCATCAACGACTGGCGAGTATTCCTTATTTCGATTGAGTCCGCTACCAACCGAACATCAAATAAGAACTTTCGGCAAACTTGGCGCTCTGCGCCCGTATATAATCATCGGCATGACGGAAAACACCTTGGAAGCTCACGACCTAGACGAACGAGCACCCTCCCGCAAAAAGAAGGCCCTTTTTTGGACCCTCGGCATCTTTTTGGTTTTTGTGCTCATCGCCGCTGGCATCGTGTGGGCAGCACTCTCCAAGCTCGGCGATTTCGAAACGATCGATAACGCGTTCCCTGCCGAGTCGAGCCGACCTGAGGCGAACGTCCCTGCAGAGGGACAAGACGACCCGGCGATGAATATTCTACTGCTTGGGTCGGATTCCAGGGCCGACACGTCCACTCCCGTGCTCGATGACCTCGGCAACCGAGCCGATACCATCATGGTCGCTCATATTCCCTCGGATCGCAGTGGTGTCCAGATCATGTCGATCATGCGCGACTCGTGGGTAGAGATCCCTGGTTACGGCCAATCGAAGGTCAATGCCGCCATGGCACACGGCGGTGTCCCGCTCACGGTTGAGACCGTCGAGAATCTCATTGACCAGCGCATTGACCACGTTGCGGTCGTGGACTTCAACGGTTTCCAGAACATTACCGATGCGCTCGGCGGGGTCGAGGTCAACAACCCTCGGGCATTCTCCTATGGTGATCACCAATTCCAGGCGGGCCCAATCACGCTCAACGGCGATGAGGCTTTAACCTTTGTGCGCAGTCGCGATTTCCAAGATGGCGACTACACCCGTGTAGAGAATCAGCAGCTGTTCATGAAGTCTGTGGCAAGTGAAGTGCTCTCGCGCGATACGCTCACCAGCCCGGGCAAGCTCAACGACCTGGTTGAGGCAACGACTCCCTATGTGGCGTTGGATGGCGACTTTGGTGTTGGCACGATGGTCGGTATGGGCACTTCAATGTCATCGGTCCGTGCCAGTGACATCACCAGCTTCACTTTGCCGACCGCAGGCATTGGCACCGAAGGCGGTGGACAGTCGGTCGTCTACGTCGACTGGGACGAGCTAGAAGAAGTCCAGGAACGCTTCAAGCACGACGAACTCGCTGATTATCAGCCAGATCCTCGCTAACGCCTTACCCAGCACCTAGCTCCCGAAGGGACCAAAATGATGCGTACGCCTAACCGACGCGAGCCAGAAGAAGTCGAAGTCCATCGCCTTGGCACCGACGGCTCAGAACTCGCAGTGTTCGAATTTCAGGGCGGGCTCCGCGACACCATAGTCTCTGATTTCAAAAAGGGTTACCTCACGAACGGTAGTTACGTAGCGGATGCAAAAGCGGTATCTCCTCAGGGTGCTCAATCATTAGCTCTCGCTGGAACCGCTGGCGGCGCGACAGCCCTTTCAGCGGCGTTTTCTTCTTCGCTATATATGGCAACCGCCGATCCAACTACCCTTATGCAAATGGGCGGCGGTGTGGGCAGCGCGGTTATGGGAGTCAACGGCATATCTGCCCAGGCACCATTCATTCCTATCGCCAGCTCGTTGCCAATTGTGGCACCGGTACTGGCGATGCAGGCTTTAAATTCCGCTGTCATGATGCAACAGTTCAAACAAGTGGACCAGAAGCTTGATTCGATCAAGAGCACGTTAGACAAAGTACTCGCACGAATCGAAGCAACGCATGTAGGTGAACTCCTCGCCGCATCCACTATTATCGACCAGCTCTATCGACAGTATGAGTTAGAGGGTTCCTTCTCAACGGACATGATGACACGGCTCGCGCTGGCCGAACGTGACGTGAGTGCGCTTACGATCAGATTCCGTCATCTCGTGGATGCCCAAGACATCACAACTCTTGGCGAACCCCAAGAAGTCCAGCAAGCCAACTACGACGCTCATAGTGCCATGCTTGCGTCGTTTACCGACCTGCGCATCGCTTACCTTCGCCTATGCGTCGATATCCAAGAGAACCCGAGGTCAGTCGAGCTCAGCCTCGAACAGCTCAAATCCAAGATCGAACACAGCTCCGAATTTTGGGAGCGACTCTTTCATCGCTCCAAAATCCTTAAGGGAGAGATCTCCGGCCTGGAGACAAAACTGCAGGATATGAACTGGGCCGAGCGAAATTTCCCAACGCTTATTGGTGGCAAGGGCGCGTCCAAAGAGAAAGAGCTCCAGCAGCTCAAAGATGCCTACGCTTCGACCATGGAAAGCGAGCGGGACATTATGAAGGATTTTCATTCGCTCATTGATGCATCCCAAACAACACTGGAAGCTTTGGAAAGCAGTGCAGCCCCTACCGGTTCTGCTCCGACGCTGGTGTATTGGAGAGACGAAGCTGGAGAAGAGCACTCGTTTGTAACAGAGAAACTGCGTCTCGCCTGAGCGTGGCAGAACGATATCTAGAAGGGTAGCGCAGTCAGCCAAAGCAGGCTTCCTATTTTATTTGGATTGAGGTGAAAGCGTGGCTGCATTAGCACATCCCCACCGTAAAATTGATGTCGAAGTAGTGGATAAAGAAACCTTGCTGACCGAACGATCCGAACTTCTCAAAAAAGTTGGGCACTCAACCGCAGAAGCACTATTCAACCGAATCGCGCATGGAAATTACTCTGTAAAAGAACGGATCACAGCAGTGCGTAATCCGTGTCTTTCATGAACTGATCAAGCGCCGTGTCGTCGCCCCAAAGAATGTAGCACACGCATCCTTCGCTTAAAGTTGCTTCAACGCTACAATTGAACTGGAGGTGCATCATGACTGCAGACGTACCAGAACGATATGAAATTCACGAAAAGGCTGATCATCTTGAGGTGGTCGGCCTAAGCCATGACGAGATGCAAGAGGCACTGAAGCTCTACCGAACGGCTCAAGAGAAAAGGCTCACCGCGCGAGATTCTCTTCACGCACTCATGCTTGAAGCAGATCTTCCCCTTGTTTCCGACGCAACGCAACGTCAAGCTCAACGCAACCTCGCTCTTCGGGAAGAACTTTTAACCACTCAAGGTTTTCAGACCTATGAGTCTCTAGCGGACCGACGGGACACTTTAGAAAGCTCAGTCCGTACGTGGGTGTCGCGGCTACGCGAGAAGGGTAGCCTATTTACGGTCAAGCATAGAGGCACGACGTTGATTCCCTCAGTACAGCTGCTTGATAGCGGACAACTCAATACAGCCGTGGCGGAACTAATCCGTCCCCTCCGCGCCTCCGGCATAGACGGTTGGGCACTGTGGGCCTGGCTGTGTAATCCGACGGGGCTGCTCAGCGGTGATGTGCCTGCTGAGGTTGCCGCAACCAACCCCAAACGTGCACTGCGCGCAGCCGAACGGTCGGCAGCCTCAAATTGGCGTCCAGATGCCGAGGCCTCGTGACTGTAGCATTGCCGCCGCAGGATCTGGAATGTCTCGACCCAGAGAATTGTCCCGTAGCTACTCGCACCGTTGCTCGCAAGGTCCAGAACGGCTCCATCCCGCGTGTCACCGTTGACTCGACCCGGATGTGGTTTCGCGTCTACGACGCCCAGGATGGGCACAGCCAACCTAATCCCGGCTTCGGTGATACACGGTTCGCCCCATTCGACGCCGAGACAAGCGGTCACCGCGTTCCCACTATGTACTTAGCCGAGTCTATGATCGGCGCGCTGCTTGAGACCAGTTTGCACGACGTCCACGCCAAAACACCTCGCATAGTTCGTGAGCGAGATTTGTTTGGAAAGCTGCACGCTCGGGTTAAGCCACCCCGAGACCTCGAGCTGGTTGACCTTCGAGATCCACAGCTCGCCACTCTCAACCTACGCCGATCGAATGTCTCCAGCAGTCCCCCGGAGCATTATCCGTGTACCCGCAAGGTTGCCCGCTCACTTCATTCACTGGGATGTGATGGTATCATCTGGCATTCTCGTCAGGCGGAGCTGACAAATCTTGGCCCCTCAGAAGCGGCTGTCGTGTTCTGCGACCGAATGGACCACACTCGCGGCTCCTGGTCTCTTGCTGAGCTCCGCAGCTCATCCGGTTCTTTATTGGAAGGGACCGGACGTTTTACCTTAGAGAAGTTAGCAAATTATCTAGGCATCACCATCGTTCCAGACGATTCGCTCTGAAGCCACGAACTCTTTGAGCAGCATCTCGACTGAACCGGTCTTGTTGACTGTCCCGAGACAGAGCTGTTCCATCCGTGTTTGGTAAGGCGTACAGTGGCGAGTCCTAGCCTTTAGTTCGCAACGCCCGAAAGGAATAGGAACATGACTGAGAACGATCCAGAATTCTTCGGCGACATTGATGAACCCGATCTCGAACTTCCAGAAGACGGCCGCGATAGCCAGCCCCCTCCAGAAGGCTCCTCCGATGAACCAGAGATGCTCGACGAAGACGATCCGCTACGCAATGCAGAAGCCGTCCTGAGCGAATCCACCAGTCCAAGTACTCTGACCGGTCAAGAGACCGAACCGCTCCAAGAGGATGACTGGGCGCTGGAAGAACAGCGTGTACTCGACGAGACCGAGCTGGATGAAATACTCGACGAGCAAGATGACGAATAACGCTGCGTAGATACCAATAAGTATGGGCCTGGAGAATGATCCAGGCCCATACTTATTGCTGTCTTTGTTAGAGGTAAGCTTCTGAAGCCTTATCGAGGTGGGCGATGTGGTCCCCAGACAATTCGACGTTCGGAGCTGCAATGAGCGGTTTGAGCTGTTCTGGTGTCCGTGCTGAGGCGATCGGCGCAGTCACCCCTTTGACTAGCAACCATTTCAGGGCCACACCTGCCGGCTCGGCCCCTACTTCGTCAGCCACTTGAACGAGGCTGTCCACGAGAGCCAGGCCAGTCTGGTCAGCAAACTTCTCGAGCATGCCTTCACGGGCCACGCCTTCAAAGTCTGCAAGTTTGCGGTACTTGCCCGTCAGCAGCCCTGATGCGAGTGAAGCATACGGGAAGACTGCGAGCTGATGCTGCTCTGCTAATGCACCAAAACCTTGTGGGCCTTCGTAATCGCTACGGTGAGCCAGCGAGTAGTTGGGTTGGATGGCACTCGGAACAGTCAGACCTGCTTCTTTGGCTGCAGCAATCCAGGCGGCCTGACGCTGCGGGGTGAAGTTCGACATCGCGATATGGCGGATTTTGCGGTCTTCAACCAGATCGTGGAATGTCTGAGCCAGCTGTTGGGCGGACTGTGATTCGTCATCGTAGTGCGCGTAGTAGAGATCAATATAATCCGTTTGCAGCCGGGTTAGGGAGTCGTCGACGGCTGCTTTGACGTTTTCTGCGGACAGTCCCGGACGTCCATCCCAACCACCGACTTTGGTAGCCAAGAACATGTCATCTCGGTTTCGGCGTGCGGCGAGATAGTTGCCAAGCACAGTTTCAGACTCTCCACCGTTGTTGCCAGGCGCCCAGAACGAATACTGGTCGGCGGTGTCTACGTGTGAGCCGCCGGCCTCAAGGAATGCGTCGAGTACGGCAAAAGACTCTTCTTCATTGGAGGTCCATCCAAAGGTGTTGCCGCCGAGGACTAGTGGCAGTTCGGGATTCATGAGTTGTCTATCAGCCATAGGGAATCCTTTCGTCGAAATATCTGGCAAGTACCAGTTGTCCCCAGGCTAACTGGAACCCGGACGCTCTTGGGTGACGGAGCTCACCGATTTTCAAATCTGGCGGAGCGAACATAAGCTGAACTATACGTACAAGAGCAAAGGGGTCAATTAGCATGTCTATCAATCGGCAATTACCGAAACCGAGTGAACTTCGCGAGCTGTTGCAGTTCAAGAAGCCCGAACTCGATCCAACAAAGCGACGGCTGGACAAGGCTCTGACTGTCTACGACCTGCGTAAGATCGCGAAACGTCGCACACCCAAGGGACCGTTTGACTACACCGACGGTGCCGCAGAATTTGAGATCTCCCTGGCGCGGGCTCGCCAAGCATTTGAAGACATTGAATTCCACCCCGAGACCCTGCGGCCCGCCGCCGAGATCGATACCTCGGTGGAGATCCTGGGTGGCCCCAGCGCGCTACCATTTGGTTTCGCTCCCACCGGTTTCGCCCGGATGATGCAGACCGAAGGTGAGATTGGTGGTGCTGGAGCCGCAGCAGCTGCTGGTATTCCGTTTAGTCTCTCCACGCTGGGCACGGTATCCATTGAAGAAGTGAAATCCGTCAACCCGACCGGACGGAACTGGTTCCAGCTCTACGTGATGGCAGATCGTGAGAAATCCTACAGCCTGGTCGAACGAGCAGCTGCAGCAGGTTTCGATACCTTGTATTTCACAGTGGATACGCCGATTGCTGGCAACCGGATGCGCGATACCCGCAATGGATTTTCTATCCCACCGCAGTTGACCGCGAAGACGATTCTCGATGCTATTCCACGGCCCGCCTGGTGGTTCAATTTCTTGACCACACCCCAGCTGGAATTCGCGTCACTATCCAATACTAGTGGCACCGTCGCCGATTTGATTGGCCAAACCTTCGACCCCACGATTTCCCCAGAAGATCTGCAGATCATTCGCGATATGTGGCCCGGCAATATCGTCGTCAAAGGTGTCCAGACTCTGGCCGATGCGCAACGCATGGTCGACGCTGGTGCCGATGGCATCGTGTTATCAAACCACGGCGGGCGACAGCTCGACCGGGCACCAGTCCCCTTCCACCTGCTGCCCGAGGTCGCACGCGAACTGGGTGACCAGACCACGATCATGGTCGACACCGGTGTGATGAACGGCGCAGATGTTGTTGCAGCACACGCGTTGGGCGCTGATTTCGTGCTGGTTGGCCGTGCCTGGTTATACGGTTTGATGGCTGGCGGGCGTGCCGGGGTGGACAAGATGATTGAGATCATGGAGTCTGAAATACTGCGCACTATGGGACTCCTCGGGACCAGCAGTATCGACGAGCTGAATCCAAGCCACGTCACCCAGCTGACCCGACTTGTGCCACGCACAGACAACACTCGAACGAACGCCTGATGGAAGGTTCTACCATGGCAACTTGGCTCATTACCGGATGCTCAACCGGACTTGGACGTGCACTCGCACAGCGTGTGCTGGAGGCTGGCCACAACGCAGTCATTACCGCACGGAATTCAGACACCCTGACCGAGCTTGCCGATGCCTACCCAGACACCGCACTCTCGTTGCCACTAGATGTACAGTACGGCGACCAGATCGCTTCTGCAGTCGATGCAGCCCAAGAACGCTTCGGTGGTATCGACGTGCTCGTCAACAACGCAGGTTACGGGTACCGTGCCGCCGTTGAAGAAGGCGAGATGGACGAGATCAAACAAATGTTTGAGACCAACTACTACGGTGCGGTGGCTATGATCAACGCTGTGCTGCCATCTATGCGTCAGCGTGGCAGCGGCATGATCATCAATATTTCATCGATTGGTGCCCAGCGTTCTTCAGCGGGTTCTGGCTTCTACACCGCGACCAAAGCGGCCCTGGAATCGACCTCGGAATCGCTGCGCCAGGAAGTTGAGCCTCACGGCATTCGCGTGGCGATTGTGCAGCCGGGACCGTTCCGCACCGACTTTGCTGGCCGGTCGCTGCACCAGTCGGCGGAGCCCATTGCGGCATACGCTGATACTGCTGGTCGTCGTCGCAAGGAAACCGACACGATGGATGGTAACCAGCCAGGCGATCCGGTTCGTGCAGCACAGGCCATTCTGACGCTGGCCGAAGCAGAGAACCCCCCAATGCGTCTGATCTTGGGCAAGGAAGCGGTCAAGGTTGCCGAAGTGGACTTGAACCAGCAGCTCGACGATCTCATGGATTGGGAATCCGTTGGTCTGAACACCGATTTCCCAGCCGAGGAAGCCTAAGCTTTTTCCGGGGTTTTCTGCCGGGACTCCGTGAGTTTTTCAGCCAGACTGTCCTGGACTTTCACGAACATCAACAGCGCACCCAGGACCCCGAGCGTGCCGAGCACGGCTCCGACCACAATGTCGTGTGGGTAGTGGTGCCCGGCCATCACGCGAGAGACACCCGCCAGGATGGCCAGCGGGAACGCCAAGTAGGTCAGCCATGGGATAGCAAACGCTAATCCCATGGCCAGACCGAAGGCGATGACCGTGTGGTTTGAAGGATACGAGAAGTTATCAATGGCCGGACAGGCGCCACCGGTAGCAAAATCATGGCACGGGCGGATCATGCCAAAATCACTCTTCAGCAACAGGTTCACGCCGTAGGCCACCGTCGTGGCTACTGCACCGAATATGAGTCGGATGAATGGTTTGTGGTCCTTGGCGATCCAGGTTTTCAGCAGCATGCCCAGGTACACCAAGATCAGGGCGATCATCACGACCGATGACAAGAACTGCCCGATACCTACCCATGGCTCAACGGCCATGGTCTCAAACAGGTCAGCGCTCCACGGTGGAACATCTGTGAGTGCACCGATCACTGCTGCAACCAGCAGCCAGATCAATACCGGTCCAACGATCTGTCGTGTCTTGCCCAAGATGTCCTCACATTTTTCACACGGTGCATAGTCGGCCAAGTGGCCCGACGTTATCCTGTTTACTCTACTGGTGCGAGTTGGGAATGCGAGACTTTGTGCTAGCTGTGGGCGCAATCTGTGAGTGGAAGCACCTTTCGCCGTCGATACAACCTGTGCACCCGATACTATTCGTGCAATCAGTCGATTTTATTTCATGCAAACCGAACATTTGGCGTCATCTCGTGCTGGTTACACCCGCAAGGATGGCATGTCCGTGATTTCGTTGGGGCATCTGACCGCCTGATGATGGGCACCCACTCTTGTAGGCCAAATTCTGCTGTGTTGTACTTGAACGAAGGACAACTGCCACCATCATTGGTCAGGAGGGTGCCCTATGCGTATTGTCGTGGTAGGCGCTACCGGAAACACTGGAACAGCAGTACTCAAAGAACTCATCGACCGGCCCGAAGTGGATTCAATCCTCGGGGTGTCCCGGCGTCTCCCAGATCAGGAGGCTGAACCGTATCGGCATGCCGAGTGGACTACCGTCGATATCCAGTTCGAGGAGTCCCGCTCAACCCTGGCCGAAACCTTCGAAGGTGCTGACGCCGTCATCCACTTGGCCTGGCTGATCCAGCCGAATACCAAGCGCGAACTGTTGCGGCGGGTCAATGTTGACGGCACCCGTTATGTGCTTGAAGCTGCCTCTGAGGCCGGCGTGGAGCGCATTGCCGTCGCCTCCTCCGTCGGAGCCTATTCGCCGGTGTCTGATAACGAGCTGCGCGACGAGTCCTGGCCCACCGGCGGTATCGAGGGCTCCCACTACAGCGTGGACAAAGCTGCCCAAGAGCGCGTTATGGATGACTTTGAAGCCGAGCACCCCGAGATTGCTCTGGCACGCTTACGCCCGGGGTTGGTGTTCCAAAGTGATGCTGGTTCAGAGATTCAACGCTACTTCGCCGGTAAATTCGCCCCTGTCCAGCTGCTGCAGCACGTTCGGCCTCCGTTTGTGCCACTGCCCAATAACGTACGAGCCCAGGCAGTTCATGCCAAGGACTTGGCTCGTGCTTACACCGAAGCGGTTCTGCGTGGCGCGCAGGGCCCATTCAACATCTGCGCCGATGATATTTTAGATGCTGCTGCGATCAGTCGCGCGGTTGGTCGGCGCCGGAACCTGCCTTTGCCGTCGGCTCCCCTACGGCCACTGCTCAAAGCTGCTCATCGCATTGGTGTTGTACCAACGGATGAGGGTTGGTTCGACATGGGCGTGGGTGTGCCGCTGATGGACAACAGCAAAGCGAAACGTGAACTCGACTGGGAACCTACGATCAGTGGCTTTCAGGCGTTGAAAGAACTGATCGAGGGTATGAGTACAGGCGTCGGCGAAGGCTCACCTCCCATGCGCCCTCGCAAGGCCACAGCCTCAGACCAGGCTGAGCTGCCCGCTGAGGGTCACCGGCCAAGCGATGAGATCGACACCGATCTGCTGCGCCAGTACATGGCTGATCATCTCACCGGGGCGACCGCGGGCCTGAAGCGCATCGAGGCTATGGCTGAAGCATTCGTCGAGACTCCTGTCTATCCCGAACTGTCGCAGGTAGCTACCGGTATCCGAGCCGAACATGCTTATCTCGAGGAACTGATCAAACGTCAGGGCTTCTCTCGCCCGACCATCGCCGCACCCTTAGCTTGGGCCACCGAAAAAGCGTCACGGCTGAAACCGTATAGCCGACCACCGGGTGAGCGCTCCCCATCTGCAATGGTGCTCGAGACCGAACTGATGCTTTCGGCCGTCATTGCCAAACTGCACGGTTGGAAGATGATGCGCGACCATGCACACGAACTCGGTGTCTCCGAGCAGGTCTTCGAGGATCTCATCGATACGGCATATGATCAACTGAACACCTTGGAGCATGTGCACGAGTATGCTCGGGCCCGCGCGTTTGCGAAGGGCGAGAATCCTTTCGAACCGCGCGAGACCTAACAACGTGCCGATTACAGTTACACAAGCCATGCGTTCAATGAACTGCAATAGACGTACTGAACAAATATCCTAAGGTCACATCGAGATGAGGGGCCCGACCCCTGCCGGTCATCGGAGCCATGGGATACGATCGTAGACACTACAGTTGTGACGAGGCGTGTAGTATCTGTGCGAGACAGAAGTGCCGACCAACAAAAGGAAGCTCGGTGGCAAGAAACTATTCCGATCTGACCTTGAAGCAACTATTTGTCACGTCGGGTCAGTATTGCGCTTATCCTGACTGCACTTTGGGGATAGTCGAATTTACCGACACTGGTCCAGTTATCCTTGGCCAAATAGCGCACATAGAGGGTTCGTCCGACACAGGCCCACGTCCGAATCCATCGCTTTCTGAATCGGCGCGGGACGCATATTCTAACCTACTGGTCCTCTGCGCGCACCATCACACCTTGGTCGATAAAATAGACTCCGCGTACCCTGTCGAAAAGCTTAAGGCTTGGAAACGCGCTGCTGAGAAGGCGACTGCCGATAGGTTGTCGGTCGGAGCCACTCAGGTTTCATTCGCTGAGTTAGAGATCGTTTGCAACGCCCTCGCTGACGGCGACGTTGATTTGCCTTCCACCCCTATGATCGCAGTCACACCGCAAGCCAAAATGAACGCAAACTCCCTTTCGAACGCGATTCGTCCCACCATGAATATCGGACTGGCACAAGCTCCGCAGGTTCAGGAATACATCCGGCAACAGGCCAAGATTTCGAAGGGATTTCCGGAACGCCTCCGAGCGGGGTTTGTCGAGGAATATGAGCGTCTCCTGGCAAAAGGTGTAATAGGTGACGATTTGTTTCTTTCCTTGGTTGAATTTGGCACAAACAGCAGTTCATCTCCACAGATGGATGGGGCTCGATACTTCGTTATCCAGGCTGCCGCTGCAGCTGTACTTTGCCACCTCTTCGAAGTTTGCGATATCTTCAAGGCACCAGCATGATCCTCCCAACAAAATACGTACCAGCAGCCGACAGCACCCTGGGCATAGCTGGGGCATTGTTACCTCTCCGTCACAACAACCCTACGGTGAGCGAATTGTGGCATTCCTTTCGTGAAACACGTCCCGAGGCAACATTCGATTCGTTTACGGAGTCCCTTACTCTCTTGTTCCTTATTGGTACAGTCACATTGGACTCAGGCATACTTAAATGGCAGGTGTGAGATGAGGCTGAACTCACTAACGGCTAGTTTCCCTGAATTCAGGTCGATCACGTTTCGTGACGGACTTAATATCGTAGTTGCAGACCGGGCACAAGACTCGACAAAAACTGATTCACGCAATGGTCTCGGCAAAACGACCGTAATCGCGTTGATTGATTTCTGTCTCGGCTCTAATATGAATGATCGCTTAGCCCAGATGAAGGGCAACAACTGGTACTTCGTCCTATCACTCACTACAAAATCGGGCATCACCCTTAGGGCGTCTCGAGGGCCCGATGAGTCCAGTCGGATCCGAATAGAAGGCAACGCGGTATCGGCTGGAGTTATCGAACCTGGAGAACAATCCGAGGCCGGGTCAATTGAAGTTGGCGTTCGAAAATGGACCGACTGGCTCGGCAAAGAAAGTTTTTATCGAGCAGGGATGCCTGCCGAGCCACCAACTTTCCGTAGTCTTATACGACACCTTGCGCGTTATCGTACAGATTCCTTGATTGATCCATTTAGAACAGTTGCTAATCAAGCAGCGGAGGGAGTTCAAGCCGAGAACGCTTACCTCCTGAACTTAGATTGGCGCTTTGCAAAAGAATGGACAGACCTCAAAGAACGAAAAGCCCGTGTTGCACTCGTCGATGACCCCGACACTTCACTTGAGAGTCGCATCGCAGCGCTAGAACCACAGCTTGTACGAAGTCAACGCCGGGCAAATCGCCTGAATCAAGACATCAGTACGTTTTCAGTGTTACCGGAGTATCGAGAAATTGAGACGCGAGTGCAGCAATCGACTTCTCAAATCAAGACCCTCGGCAACGAGAATTTCACAGATCGACAACAGCTCGCACTATACGAATCTCAGGTTGCAGATGAATTCGCTTCAAGCAACGTAGATGTAGAAAGACTTTTCGCCGAAGCCGGAATAGTTCTTGGAGAGGCGGTCACTCGTAGCCTTGCTGAAGCTGCTGAATTTCAAGAGCAAGTAACTCAAAATCGAGCCACATACCTCGCCGATGAAACCCGTCGTATTCGTGAACGTATCATGCAGCGCGAGACTGAACAGGCACAACTAGCAGAGCAGCAGGAGCAAGATTTACGATTACTCCGCTCTGGAGGGGCTCTAGATGACCTTGCTGCACTCCAGAATAGCCTCGCTGAAGTTCAAGTCGAAGTAGCTCGAGTTGAAGAGCAAATTCAAACACTTCGTGATTTGAGCGATCGAAAATCTCAACTCAAATCTGACGAACTTGATCTGACAACTCGAACTCAGCTCGATTTGAAGGAACGGTTCACCCACAGAGCAGGGATAGTTGCGCGCTTTGGTGAGATCATGGAGGCCCTTTACGGCGAGCCTGCCGATCTGCGTGTCTCAACCGGCAGAACAGGTGTGCGATTTAAGGTGGTATTACCCAAAACGGGGTCTGGTGGGGTGCATTTGATGGCAATCTTTGCCTACGATATTGCTCTGAGTGAGAACCTCGCAAGCGACGGAAGAGGCCCGGGTTTTGTTATCCATGATAGTTCGATTTTTGCAGACGTAGACGAGCGTCAGACGGCCAGAGCAATTGAAATCGCGGCTGCTTCGGCCGAGACGTATGGGTATCAGCATCTTTTGACTGCCAACAGTGACCAAGTTCCTTGGGACGAATTCCACGAACGATCAGTTTTTGACGATGCGATTGTGCTGACTCTGCATGATGGAGACCCATCAGGGAGTGTGCTTGGTCAAAGGCTTCAGTTCTCAATCGAGTCAGAGGAAGGGTAACAGTCTGTTCCATTTCGTGAGCTAGGTCTCTCTTCGAAGTTCATCAAATGGCCTGAGACTCCGCAATTTCGCAGTGTTTAGTAGCGGGCTGGGAACGGACCGATTGCTTAGACCTATAACCAGCAGTACGCGATTGAGAACGCGCACGCGATCATCCCGAGCACAACGTCGGAAGCGTGCACGCGGATCGGCCGGTAGGTACTGCGCGGTTTGAGTCCGAACCCTCTGGATTCCAGTGAGGTGGCGATCCGCTCCGACCGTCGAAGTGCCCCGATCAACAGTGTGAAGACCAGCCGCCCGGCCTCTTTGACCTTGAGCTTCGGTTTCCCATGCCGGTTCAGTGTGGCACCACCGGTCCGCATGAGCTGTGCCGCACGGATGGTGTGCCATTCCCGTGGCAGACTCAGCAGCAGTTGGTACCCGGCCAAGATGGCGAAGGTAATCGACGCTGGTAGTTTCAGGTTCTGATTCAGCGAGCGCATCAGCTCAACGGGTGCGGTCGAGGTGAGAAACAGTATCGAGGCCACCCCAATGACCAGTGTTCTGCCCGCGAGCGCGGCACCGATCAGTACTCCGTCGTCGGCACGGGCCAGCACGTTGACCAGAAACAGCCCGAGCCCAAAGCCGATGAATGGTATATGCGCCATTGCCAACCATTTGGGTGGGACGTTGCCGATCGTCAGCGCCACGCCCACGAGTGCAACCCACAGCAGTGCCGGGCGCACAGGATCCCATACGAACAGTAGCGAGACCGACAGCACGAACAGACTGATGAGTTTCACCGAGGGGTTCCATCGGGTGAGCACGCCGGGTTCGACCAGGGTTGATGGATGCTCAATGGTCACGGTGCTCATGCCAGTGCTCCTTGTGACACGGTGACAATCCGCGTGGCCCAGGCGTCGGCAATGCGTTGGTCGTGGGTAATGATGGCGACCGCTCCCCCGGCGTCGGCATAGTCGGCCAATTGTTTGAGCATGGTTGTGGTCGCAGCCCGATCCAGACCGAAGGTTGGTTCATCGGCCAGCAGCACGGTGGCGTCGCTGCCGTGTCTGGCAGCAAGTAGTCCGGCTGCAACGGATAACCGGCGCTTTTCTCCACCGGAGAGTCGAAACGGATTCAGTGCTGCAAGGTGGTCGAGCCCGAACGCTTGGCTGAGCTGTGTGATCGATGCTTCGGTGTTGGCGTTGGGTTCGAGCCCGAAGCGTAGTTCGTCGTCGACCGAGTGGGTAAGGAACTGATGCTCGGGGTTCTGAAACACCATGACCGGTCGACAGCCCTCGATCGTGCCCTCGGACTCAAGGAGACCGGCCAGTGCCATAAGCAGTGTGGTTTTCCCTGTCCCGTTGGCACCCATCACGGCGATGCGCTCACCTGGATAGATGTCGAGGTCGACGTGGTTGACGACTGGATCGGTACCCGGAGCGGGCCGCACCGTGAGTCCGCGAGCACTCAGCAATGCCTCTGTCTCTGGTTCTTCGGCCGGTACGAACTGTGGCAACTGCACGCCTGGTGTCCACACACCATTGGCTTCGAGTTGGTCGGCATGTTCGGCCAGCACCTGATGTGTTGGGCCATCTGCTTGGATGTGACCTTCATTGATGACCACGGCCCGTGCGGGAAGACCGGGTCCGTCGGCGAGCTCGTCGAGGCGGTGTTCCACCAGGATCAGTGCACCCTCGGTACCGGTGAGCTCGGTGAGGACTTGCATCACCGAGGCAACGCCTGCCCCATCCAGCATGGAGGTTGGCTCATCGGCGAGCACGATCCGTGGCCTTGCTGCGAGCGCGGCAACCGTGGCGATTCGTTGCACCCATCCGCCCGAAAGTGTGTCGGTGCGCTGCCGCAGGAGGTGGTCTGCATCGACCGAGGCCAGCAGGTCGGTGACGCGTTGGCCGATCTCATCGGGGTCGACCCCATGGTTTTCAAGTGTCAGGGCGATTTCGTCTTCGACCAGTGGCAGGGTGATGCTGGCATGTGGATCTTGGGGCACGTTGCCGACTCTTCGACTCAGCCCGGCGACCGTGTTGGCGAGGACCGGTTCCCCTGCGACCAAGCATGCACCGGCGGTTTCTAACGGCACCGAGTGGGGTACGACCCCGCGGATGGCATCGAGCAGGGTGGATTTCCCCGCGCCAGATGCACCGAGCAGCAGGATTTGTTCGCCCGGCATGACCGTGAGGTTGATGTCGTCGAGGAGCACCCGGTCGGTGCGCGGGTCCACGGCTGTGAACCCGCGCAGCTCGACCAGCGGAGTAGTCATCGTCATCGTTGTCTTCCGATGGCATAGTTGTCGACCACACCGGTGGTTTTGATGGCTCGTACGAGGAAGTAGGCGAGGATTCCGCCCAGGATGATGCCCGAACCGCAGTGGATGACCAGGCGCAGCAGCAGGATGTCTTGACCAAACCAGCCAAAGCGAATGGCCGAGAACCAGAAGATAAAGAATGCCCCCAGGAAGCCACTGATCGCGTAACGGCTGATGCCGAAGCGTTTATACCTGCCGATGGCAAAGGGCAGTTCTGAACCGAGTCCCTGTAGTAGCCCGGAGAGTAGCAGTGTCGGACCAACGGGGGAGCCGAGGAAGACGAACTCGATGGTCGCAGCCAGTATCTCCGCAAGAATGCCCGAGCCTGCCTTGCGTGTGATGGCCACAGCCAGTGGGGCGACCAGTAACCAGCCGCCCTGCAGGAAGTGTTGGGCAATATCGCCGGCCGGGCCCATGACAATCGCCAGCCCGTTCCATGCTTGGACCAGCGCCCAGTAGACGAACCCGAAGACCACACCGAGCACGACCACCAGGACGAGATCTTTGAGTTGCCAGCGCCAGGGGCTGTCATAGGGGTTGCGATATTTCGTTTGGAATGGTTGTGCTGTGCCGGTCACGCTGCACCACCGGCGTTCTGTGATGTGGGTGAGTCCAGTGAGACCGATACGTGAGAGACGACGTGCGGGACTTCTTCGCCGACTTTTGCCCAGGCATTCACGATCACCCTCAGCACATCGGCCAGATCTCCGCGCAGGATGGTGGCATAGTGTTCGCTGGTGACGGTGATGCCTGAGGCTTTGGCTTCATCGATGGCTGCATAGATTGGGCCCATGTGTGGGCTGCCGTCGTCGGCCAGCGGGTACAGCGACCATGCCGCTACTGCTTCAATACCCGTTTTGTCGAGTTCGACGGGCTGCTCTGCTGAAATCTCGCCGGGGATGAGTTCACAGGAGGCTTCACCGGGGCAGCCACGAGAAAACAGCAGATGGCTGGTGAGATGTTTCCGCTCTGAGGCTCGGGATGCTGCGGCAATGAGCGTGGTGGCGTATTGCGCGAGCTGTTGTGCGGCGTCACCGGATTGCACACCGACATAGGTGGAGACTTCACCGGTGGCAATCTCGAGGCCATCCAGGTTGAGCTGGTTGTTGGTTTCTTCCAGCGCGTTGAGGATGATGTTTGCGAAGTCATCACTGTGCGGGTGGACGCTAATGCGCATCCCGATCCCGATTTGTGCTGGTGATAATGTTTGACCACTCACGGTGGTCTCCCTTCCGACCACCGGGCTCTCAATATATTGAAAGCTTCGGACCTCTCCCTACGCCAGTATGATCTGGATCAGGTTGAATCGGGTCTGCGGCATCTCCGCACTCTCAGCACCAGTTTCAGTGCACCCCGGGGTCTTTGTGTGGTCACCACACTAGTCTGTTTGGTGCAGCCCGCGTCAACGTTGCGGAATTGGACCGGACCATGATTGACGCGTCTCGTATTGCACAATAGATTGTGAGTATCAGTCCCTGCCGTTGACTCCCCTCTTGATCTGGGACAGCCGATGACAGGGACTTTAATTTCCGCTCAACGTCAGTGTTTAAAGAAGCGCAGCTATCTCGCCGGTAGCTTCGGCACGAGTAGATGCTTGCCGGGAGAATCGCTGGGCAAGCTCTTCACAATCCCGGTCACGTCTTTTTTGAAATCGGACTAGATCGACCAATCCAATGCGGAGCTCACGCCCTACTTGGTGAGACGATATTTCACCACGGTCAAGGAGTCTGTACAAATGCGCGCGACTCATGTTGAGTCTCGACGCAACTTGACTGAGCGTCAGTTCTTTTTCTATATCAGGCATGTGAATCATCTCCGTTCATTCTTACGAAAGTTCTTCATCCCGTATAAACAGTGTGGTCCCACTCGTCTTGATCGGGCGACGAGGTGGCATAGCGGAGTCGGTACGGCTCCTCAGCTGCGAACTCTTCAAAGATGATGTCTACCAGATCGTCTCCGGTGAGCCACGTTCGTTTGAGGCGCTGTGCCCGGAATGCTCCGAACCCCAGCTGCGGCAGTTCATCAGAATCAATGAGTTCTTGGAGCGTCATGCTGGTCCGCATGGTGCCGATACGCAGCACACTGACCGGCAACCCAGATGCATCACTGGCAAAGCGACCGATTGCTTCCATATACGCTTTCGTCGCACCGTACAGTCCGTCGGGGCGGGGTGGATCTGAAGGTTTCACGTGCACGTCGCCTGTGCCCGCGATCAGCTCTCGCTCTGGCCATCCGGCCGCATGATTACTGGATGCCAGGATGACTCGTCGAGTCCCGTGCGCTCGTGCCGAGGCCAGAATACGGTTGGTCGCATCGATCTCTATTGCGTAGAGGCCGTGTTTGCCGTCGGGAGCACCCGTGGCAAGGTGCAGCACGAAGTCTGCCTCTTCGACCAGTCGACCGACGAGCTCTGTATCGTCCAGGTCGGACTGATAGGTCTCGTGGAACGCTCGATCCGCAATCGGTCCCTTATCAATACCCACGAGTTGGTATGACTCAGCGAGCTGCTGCGTGACGAGACTGGCCACGGTCCCCGCTGCGCCGGTGATCAGAATGCGGTTCCCCGGTGGTCGAGGACTCCACTGGGGTTCGGATGGTGATGCTTCAAGTGGAAGGTCCATGATCCGATCCAATCGCTCAACGGGCCGAGATGCAACACTTCGCTCTGCTCATCGGAGAGTAATAAGTGGACTTCAAACCACAGAAGCGGTAGAGATATTCGCAGCACTCTTCTCACACTCAGCGCTTTTGACGAGGAAATTCATTTTGTCACAGGTACCTCCACCACCCCAGCAACCACCAGCCCCCGGGCCTGACTCGCCACCACCTGCAGTGGCCTCTTTCCTCAAAGAGATCCCGCCAAATGCCTGGGCGCGGACCTTCCTGATTGTTGCGGTGTTCTTCGGCGGTGCGTTGATCATGGCAGGCGTCATCGCGGGGCTGTTCACGGCCGGGGTCGGCGCGGCCGTCGGCAACGGTTTCCCAGCAGAGCTTGATGCGGTACTCGGTGGTGGCCCCACCTGGATTGTGATGACCTTCCAGCTGTTGGCCATGGGCTTCCTTTCACCGTTATCGCTCGGTGTCGACTTCGCTGAACTCGGCATGCATGGCGCCGGTGGGTCACTGTTCTTTGTCCCGTGGTTCGTGCCAGCCGGCGGCATTGCCGCGGTTGTTACCACCCAACGCTACCTCGGCGGCAACCTGCGCGCACGACACATCGGCACCCGGTTGTTACTAGCCGCTCTAGCAGGCGTCGCCTTCGCTACCGTCGTGACTGTTCTGGCGGCCGCGATCCGCTTGCGGTTCGACGAGGCAACGGCCATGTTCGGGGTCTCCGCGTGGGCACATGCGGCATCGTTTCCCGGTTTCATCGTCGCCGCGCTACTCGTAGGGTTCATCACATACTTGTTGTTCCTCCCACAGCGGGGCACCATCTTGCAGCGCGCCATGACCAGCATCGCTCAGGTATTCGAACACGTCATTGCTCTGAGCATCGTTGGTATCGTCCTCGGCATCATCTACGGTGCAACGCAGGGTACGAACGAGGGCCTTGTGATGGTCTTGGGCATTCTGCCAAGCCTTGGCTTCTTCTTGTTTTCAGCGCTGCACTTCATCCCGATGATCGGTTCCGGATCCGCAGGCATAGCCGGGGTGGGCGAAGCAGAGACATTTCACATCTTTGATGCACACCCCGGAATATGGATCCCCGGGCTCGTGATCATGGTGTTCGCACTCGGGATCAGTGCATTCCGTTGGAATGTCCGCACCAACTTTCAGGCGCATACCACCTGGGCTTGGGTTACACTGCCCGTCACATACCTGCTAGCCGGGATGCTGCTGACCTTTGGCAACGGCATCTACTTTTCGATGTTTGCTGAAGGGGAAGGCTTCCAGATCACCTTCAGCAGTGCGTCCTGGGGCTTCCTCATCTGGGCAATCATCGGTGCCGTCGTGCAGCTGTTAGCGGTCTTTGTGATGCCGCAACTCGCACGGCGCTTCCCAGCGGGACTCTCCCGAACACTTTCGTGGGGCGTGACCCCGTCGGCCGCCGCAGCCGCCCCAACGTATCAGCAGCCATACCCTTCATCAACGGACCACACCGAACAGTTCGAACCGGTCGACCAGACCACCCCGATGCATAGCGTGCCGCCACCTCCCGGTGCCGCTCCGGCATCCAGTGCCGCACCCGAGGGTGTCTGGCAGCAGGCCGCATCCGAGCCCCGTCAGCCTCGTGAACCCATGTCACGCACCACCAAAATCCTCCTGTGGACGGGATTGGGTGTACTCGTACTGGCCGCTATCGCCTGGATTGCCCACTCGGTGCTGGCCAGAACCGTTTTCGGACCGCAGCACACCGCTGAGTCCTACCTCGAAGCCGTGGTGGATGGTCGTGCAGAAGACGCTCTAGAGGAGATGGGGCCCAACGTCACCGACCAACAACGTGTCCTGTCCACCGATGATGTCTACCAGGCCGCCGAAAACCGTCCCGATCGTTTTGAGCTCGGAGATGTGACGCGCGATGGCACCAGCGCCACCGTTCAAGCCACCGTGTACCAAGATGGTAAGGCGTATCCAATCGAATTTGGTCTGAGTGTATCGGGCACCCAGGCGGGCGTCTTTCGTGACTGGGCGATGGACTCCGGCGATCTCGCCGGGCGTGCCGTGTACATGTCGGGGCCGTCGAACCTCACCGTCAATGACACAGAAATCGATATTGAACCGACCGGCCAGGAACTTGAGGATTCCTCGGCTGACTCGTATGCGCTCGACGACAGCCCAGAGTCGGTGCAACGTCTCGCTGAAGAAACCGGTCAGGTCCTGCTGCCTGGCACCTACACGTTTACCGCCCCGGAAGGGAGCAAATACCTCTCCAGCGGTGATGATCTGGTGTTGACCGTGACTCCGGGTGAAATTTCCTCCACGCCGATCGAATTCAGCCAGCGCTATACCGAGGAATTTGAACAGGACACGGTCGCACAGGTAGAGCAACGGCTCGAGTCGTGTCTGGCTGATGGCAGCATCCGGGTTGACGATTGTGAGGCGGCCAGCTGGGAAGATACCGGCTGGAACGCTATGACCGATCTCGAGCGCACGTGGGACACCGCTCCTGAAATTGAGCTCGTGCCCTCCGAATCGGATCCCTACGCATCTGACACGGAGATCACCGAGTATTCCGGTCCGGTGACCGCCCGCGTTGTCGAGGGCAGAATCAACGCCACCTACCAGGTGCGCGACGATGAAGATCAAGATTGGATGGAGCGCGACCGCACCTATTCTCCATTTGGCGACAGCTGGTTAGATCCCATGGAGTTCCCCGTGACCTTGGATGGCGATGAGATCAATATCGACTTCTCGGCCCTGGATGAGTACAACACCTCCTGGCTCAGCCAGGACTCCCGGGACTAGCACTACGAGACGGCAGAGGGGCGCCACCAGCATCTACCACGGGATGAGCAGGGTGCAGAATGCCGCAGCAACCCTCATGAAGTCGACGTGCTTGCCTGATCTGCAGGCCCACGCAGATGGAAAGCGTGCGGTTCTATGAACGCTTCCGCAAAAACCGTGGGGCTCATGGTCGATCCAGGCCTTGCCGAGGACATCGCGCGCCACGTTGCCGAACACCTGGCGGGTCGGCCCTCCCACCAAACCGATGAACAGTGGCGGGTCGAGACCATCGGCGAGCAACTGCCCTTGGACTCCGAGGGGATGATTAATCTCGCGGACCACGCGCCGACAATTCTGGATGAGTATGCATGGGACTACGTGTTCTATCTGACCGATCTGCCGATTATTCGTGACGGGCAACCGGTATTGTGTCGCACCGTGGCCCAGTCGCGCGGTGCGCTCATCGTGCTGCCTGCGCTTGGTGCCATCCGGTTGCGTGCCCAGGTCCTCGAATTGGTCGTGACTTTGTTATCGACGCTATCGGGTATTACCGACGGCATTGATACCGCAGCCGTTGGCAGGGATATCAAGCGCAAAAAATATGGTCACCCGCGTGTCCGCCGATGAACCAGTGCTCGCGCTACGATGTCCGTTCAATCTACTGAGGATGCTTGGCGGGATGGTTCGTGGCAACCGCTCGGTGCGACTGCCACGGGCGATGTCGGGCTTTCTAACCGCCGGCGCGGCGACCGGGGCCTTCGGTATCTTCTACAACAGCATTTGGAGCTTAGCCAATGAGCTCCACCCGGTGCGCCTGGTGCTGATCGGGGCCCTGGTCATCGGGTTGTTGACTGGTTGGCTTGTTTGCGCTGGCCGGGGTGATCATTGATGCCGGATACCTGTCATCTCAGCTCGAGCAATCCGCCGCGCTGTGGCACTATCTGCGCCTGTCCTGGCTGGCGGCCTGCCTCGGGACACTCGCCGGAGCACTCGGCGCGAACTTTGACTCCGATGAAGATATCCGCGAGGCGACCTACAGCAGGCGTTGGCACGAGCGCCGCAAGATGTTCAACAGCTATGAACAAAGCGCTGACGACGACTGAGCAGTTAGCTGTTGCAGGCATCCTGAATTTGTTGGATGTCTGCATCGGTGTAATTCCCCTTCGCACCGCTGAAGTCTGGGTCACCTGGGAGCGGACCTTCGCAACTGAACGTACCCACGTTAGGAATGTGGACGATAGCTGAACCGTAGTACGACCCCTCCGACTCGAAATTCGAGCTGGAATTTGGGCCGGAAGTCGGGGCTGAGTCGGGGGTCGACTCAGGTGTAGTTGGCTCCGTGTCGAAATCGCTGGATCCACTATCACCCGAGATAGCACCACTACCGGTAGACCCGCTCATCTGCTGTTGGAGATCTTGTTCGGTGACAAGCTGCGATTCATCTGGTTGTTCTGGAAGTTCAGTCTCACCCCAATTCGTGAATTCCATCGATGCATCTTTTGCAGTGACAGCTGCGAACCTCGGCGACTCGTGATTTGCCTCTAAGACGAGTTCCTCGCCTTCCTCCTGACCGGCATAGACCCATACATCAGCTTCATCACGCACCTCGTGAGTCCCCTCATCGGCAAATTGCTCGCGGTCTACCGGAGTGCCTTCCGCGTCGTCACCGTTGGCCCAGCTATCGCGAAGCTCATCAAAGAGCACTCCAACATTGAATACTCTGGTGCCGTTGCCGGACTGGATTTGACTGGTGTAGTCAAGCCATGAGTCATCGAATTCGCCTTTGATATCGTCGATGGCTTATTGCTCTTCAGCACTGAGCCCCAGACTTTGATCTTCAACCATGTTGAAGAGCGCGTCGGCGGACATATAGGTACTGTTTTCATCGTTGTCGCCGAAGCTGCGGTACAGATCGTCATCACTCAGACTCATGGCAGATGCACTTGCATCGAGCGCACCGTAGATGCGAGTCTCGGACAGGTCGCCGCCGCCCATCAGTTCGAATATTTGAGCGAGCTGTGGTTCGTCTTCGGGGAGGACGCTCATGTCGGCGGTGATAGTGACATTTCCAGCTTCCTCCATCGATTCCCACATGAGGTCATCGATCTCGGATAGTGCCGGAGCACTTTCAACGTTTTCGCCGCCCATCAGACCGCTACAACCAGTCAGTGCTACGAGTGATAATGAGGCGCTAAGCGCCATAACATTACGGGCTCTTCCGGTTTAAGGGTGGGGTGAGGGTTTAAGACACGCCGGGGGTGAAGGTGGTGGAAGGTGTCGGGGTCTTCCGAAAATATTGGTAGCGA
>NZ_BAAGSP010000024.1:0-42596 GCF_054782375.1 Yaniella soli | reverse complement strand
CGTCACTGTTACTGGATGGTCATCCGGGTGTTACCCGGTCGTCAGACCGCTGTTTCCCGAAGCCCAGACAGCTGTTACTAAATACACGCTCAGAACAATTCGACGAACATGGAAATTCGGTGTTTATGGGTCCATGGTGTAAAGTGTCCTAAGTATCCGAGCGCTCATTCGAGTGCTAGATCGGGCTGTGGCGCAGCTTGGTAGCGCACATCTCTGGGGGAGATGGGGTCGCAGGTTCAAATCCTGTCAGCCCGACGAATACATCCTTGGTTCTACACCTGAACCAAGGATGTTTTGTTTTTGGTAGCGATCTGAAACGTCATGTCAGCACAGCTTTATCTTGGGAAAATTTCAGCGAACCCGATGATATTGCCCCTAGGATTTTTACTGCAAGCATATTATGTTCGAAAAACCAAGCCGACAAGCTGATTAAGGAAGAACGAGCCTGCTTCAAGCAGTGAATTCGCCGCGTTGATCAGCTAAACTAGGTGAGCCAAGGTGACTCAGGGATACGAGTCGCCAGCTTTTTATTCTGTACAACAAGGAGCGCTCAAGCATGACAACAGATAACCCCGTTCCTGGTAATTCAGAAGACGATTCTGATATTGAGCCAACAACCGTCGGGTTGCCCAAGCTTGAACCTCTCAAAGATTTGGATCTTAAAGCTGAAGAGCGTGCAGCACTCGAGGCGTTACCTGTTGGTTCTGGACTCCTGGTTGCTCACGAAGGGCCCAATCGGGGTGCGCGCTTCCTCCTGGACCAGGACAAAGTGACCGTGGGGCGTCATCCTGAAGCTGACATATTTTTGGATGATGTCACCGTCTCTCGCCAACACGCCACGTTCGAACGTGATCACAGCGGTTTCCGTGTTGTGGATACTGGCTCATTGAACGGCACATATATCAATAACGACCGGGTTGACTCGATTCTGCTGCAGACCGGAATGGAATTGCAGATAGGAAAATTCCGTCTCTCGTATTATGCAGGTACACAGCAAACCAGTAATTAGTGCTGTCCCTGTCTAGTCGTCGGTAGTGATACCGGTGATTCGTTGTATTCGGTCCGCTTTGTTGAAAAGGTTTGAGTCAAGTGTCCGCCAGCCCAAAACCCCACGCAGTCTCGTCAGCGACGGGCCCTCGTGGCCAATCGCTCATGACCATCGGCGAAGTTTTAGAACATATCAACGTTGAGTTTCCTGACGTGAGAGCTTCGAAAGTTCGATTTTTAGAAGAGCGTGGGCTCGTCACGCCTGCTCGTACTGCAGCAGGTTATAGGAAATATACGCAGGTAGATGTGGGCCGTCTGCGTTTCATTTTAGCGTTGCAACGCGACCAATTTCTTCCTCTTAAAGTCATCAAAGACTATCTAGATGCCATTGATGCTGGGAAGCGACCAGACTCGCTTCCCGGCGGGCTCCGATTGGAACCGAAGTCCGTCTCGCAACAGCTTGCACAAGAACTGAGCGGGCATATTCGTCCAATGTCACGTGCTGAACTCCAGGGAATGTCAGGCGCTTCTGACGAGCTCATGCACACGTTGGAGTCCTACCGTCTGATTTGGCCCGATGAAACTGGCCGATATGATGACCACAGCCTGAAAGTTGCTAGGGCAGCGGTCACGCTGTCGGGTTTTGGCTTCGAATCCCGACATCTGCGCCCGTTTCGAATAGCTGCGGATCGAGAACTGGGAATGGTTGAACAAGCTACCGCGGGACTCGGTGAGAATAGCGGTGTAGTTTCCAAGGAACGAGTCACCGAGGCTGCCCGAGAAATTACTCAGGCATGTTTAAGCTTGCATGCAGGAGTAGTGAGTGCTGAAATTGCAGACATGGGCGACTAACCTCGCACGAGCTGTACTAGCTACTACGTTAAAGGAGCTTCGCCATGACCGACATCGTATTGAAGGTCCTTGAAATTCGAATAGTGCTGCCTGGGAACCAACCTATCCTATTGCTTCTGCATCAAGACTCGCAGCGTCTGCTGCGTTTATGGATCGGACCTTCGGAAGGCACGGCGATAGGGGTGGCACAGCAGGGCGTTGATACTCCACGGCCGACGACCCACCAACTCCTGGTTGAAGCTTTAGTGCAAGCGGGAGACCCTCTAGGGGCCGTTCGTATCTCCAAAGTGGATGACGAGGTATTCTATGCTGAGTTGATCCTGGCTTCCGGAAACACTGTCGATTCTCGAGCATCTGATGCGGTCGCGGCAGCACTCTTTGCTGACGTTCCAGTGTTCACGACTGAAGGTGTCCTCGAATCAGCTGGTATTGATCTAAACGACGGAGATATCGCTGCTGAACTGCATATCAATCAACCCGAAATCGAACCAGAAGTTACCGAAGAAAGTGTCGATGAGTTCCGCGAATTCTTGAAGGACCTCAACCCAGAGGATTTTCTGTCCTCTACTGAGATGTCCGAGGATGACACATCAACCACCCTCTTCGAACACGACGAGCTGGATCCGGACACTGATAATGAACCCGACGATTTCGAAAAATAGTTCCGACACGAACCTATTTTTCAGGCGGGGTCTTTGACCCTACTCATTTCTCAGAATAGCGTAGGAGACTATAAGTTCCATGGCATATGTGAGATCATGATTTAGTAGCCGCGACGCTTTTCGGTTATGGGTGATGTGCTTACAAAACTTCCCCGCATGGAACAGATCAGCAGGAGGAACCCCTAGTGTCTCACACAAGTGATTCAGGGCATGGCCAGAGTCTCGACGCTGGCAACCAGGGCGTATTATTCAAAGACGACGCACCGTGGCTAGACAACGACCGAGGCTTTCGTGGCCCAACCGCTTCGAAGGCAGCGGGCATCACCTATCGCCAACTTGATTACTGGGCTCGCACCGGGCTGGTAGTACCATCACTACGTGGTGCTGAAGGTTCTGGAACGCACCGGTTATATTCATTCCGTGACGTCCTTGTACTCAAAGTCGTCAAACGACTACTTGACACAGGTGTCTCACTTCAACAAATTCGTGCTGCAGTCGAGCATTTGCGGGAGCGCGGTGTCGAAGATCTGGCGCAGATCACGCTGATGTCTGATGGCGCCTCCGTGTACGAATGTACTTCTGCAGACGAGGTTATAGACCTAGTCCAGGGCGGCCAAGGCGTCTATGGAATCGCCGTGGGTCGCGTATGGCGTGAAGTGGAAGGCACGCTGTCGGAACTTCCGGGGGAACGCCTTGCGGATGGCCAGACGGACGCTGACTTCCCAGATGATGAGTTGGCGGCACGTAGAGAAGCTCGAAAGACAGCCTCCTAGGACGCTATCGTCAAGACTCGTTTCTTATGAAAAACCCGGTTATGTATACATAACCGGGTTTTGTTATCTAGCGGACTGTTGCTGTGCGGCTTGCGAACATCAGGTGCGGCGGGCTCGCCGTGGTGGTTGCTTCACGTCATAGAGACTTTCAAGGAGCTGATCGAAGATCTTGCCAGCTGTCGTTGCTGTCTCTCCCGGCCATGCATGTACAGGCCATGCGGCTCCCTGAATCTGCTGCCAATTCGATGTCTCAGGTACCTGGATGCTCAGAAGTCGATTGCCAAACATACGACGCATTTCTGACACGCGGTACTTATGTTCTGTCGATGCAGCACGGACGCGATTGACCACGACCGCAGAATTTTTCAGATTCGGGGCATATTCGCGTTGAAATAGGTCTAACGCGCGGAAGGTACGCTCTGTGCCGGCAACTGAGAACAAACTCGGCTCAGCAACTAACAGCACGTCGGTTGATGCGGCCCAAGCCATCCGGGTGATGCCATTGAGTGCAGGGGGGCAATCCACGAGCACGAGATCATACTGGTCAACGTGATCTAGCAGCGTGGCCAAACGGTTCAAATCCCGACGACGCGTTGAGATTTTCTCGAACATCGATGTCTTCGCGGATCCCTTGGCCACATGCAGCGTCCCGGGGCGTTGCCCATCGGGCTGATTCGCGTCACTCCAGCCAGCAGCCACAACATGTTCGCTTATATGATGCTGCTTTGGTTTGCGCAACATAGTGCCGATGTCGCGACCAGATTCATCGTGCTTTATTCCCAGGCCGGTGGTCGTGTCAGCGTGCGGATCGAGATCGATGACCAGGGTAGAAATGCCAGCCGCCCAAGCAGCAGAAGCCAAACCCAGGGTTATGGAAGTCTTGCCAACGCCGCCCTTGAGGCTGGAAATAGAGATAACCTGCACTACGATTGCACCTTATTTATGGAATAGAAGTTTTGGTCGATAACACATTCTAACAAGCTAAAACGGAACTTCGGTGATACTGGGACTGGAGTACATATTTTTTGCAATGAACCTGAAGGTGGGTAGTATCACATATGTTCTTTGTATACACTACGGGTATCTTGGGACTTACCTGAGCGTCTGTCGACAATCGAGACAGCAGCACAAACACCATGGAGGTACCTTGGCTGAAAATCAAGATAACTCGGCCCCGCGCCACGGCGGTGAACCAATGTTTAGCAAAGTATTGGTAGCAAACCGTGGCGAGATCGCCGTCCGAGCATTCCGCGCGTGCCACGAACTCGACGCGAAGACCGTAGGCGTCTTTCCTTATGAAGACCGTAACTCGATTCACCGTCAAAAAGCAGATGAGGCCTACCGCATTGGCGAAGAGGGCCACCCGGTGCGGGCTTATCTCGATGTCGACAGCATTATTAACACTGCTTTGGAGGCCGGTGCCGATGCTATTTACCCCGGCTACGGTTTTCTGTCTGAGAATGCCGAATTAGCCCGTAAGGCAGAAACCAACGGTCTGACATTTGTGGGGCCTCCTGCCGATGTGCTTGAGCAAACTGGTAACAAGGTTGCCTCCATTCGGGCAGCAGAGCGAGCCGGTGTGCCAGTATTGAAATCTACTGAGCCCTCTGCTGATGCTGATGAACTCATTGGACAAGCAGATGACATAGGCTTCCCACTGTTTGTTAAAGCAGTCGCTGGCGGTGGCGGTCGCGGAATGCGTCGAGTTGAACAGAGCAGCGATCTGGCAGAAGCTCTTAAATCGGCGATGCATGAGGCAGAGACGGCATTCGGTGACCCCACCGCGTTCCTCGAGCAAGCAGTCTTGCGCCCACGACACATTGAAGTTCAGGTCCTCGCAGATCATCATGGCAATGTTGTTCACCTGTTTGAACGTGATTGCTCGATGCAACGTCGTCACCAGAAAGTCATCGAAATTGCTCCGGCACCAAACCTCGACGACGAATTGCGCGAACGACTGTATGCCGACGCCGTGAAGTTTGCCAAAGCGATGGATTATCGGAACGCGGGTACTGTCGAATTTCTGGTCGACACCGAAGGGGAGCGCGCCGGGCAACATGTGTTTATCGAAATGAACCCCCGCATCCAGGTCGAACACACGATCACCGAAGAAATTACTGATGTAGATCTTGTCGCGACGCAGCTACGCATCGCGGCTGGGGCTTCTCTCGACGAGCTGGATATCCGCCAAGACGAGCTGTATGTTCGCGGTTCAGCAATTCAATGTCGCATTACCACGGAGGACCCCACCAACGATTTCCGTCCGGATACCGGAAAAATCACGGCGTATCGTTCAGCCGGTGGTTCTGGCATCCGGCTTGATGGCGGCACAATTTACACGGGTGCGGAAATTTCGCCGCACTTCGATTCTATGCTGGTCAAAATGTCTGCTCGCGGACGCGACTTCAAAACTGCCCAGCGACGAGCGCGTCGTGCCCTGGCTGAGTTCCGCGTTCGTGGGGTAGCAACGAACATCCCGTTCTTGTTGAATGTCTTCGATAATCAGCAGTTCATCGAAGGGGATGTCGCCACCGATTTTATCGACAAGAACCCATATCTCACGCAAATTAGTCGTTCTCAAGACCGTGGCTCACGGGCTTTGTCGTATCTTGCAGATGTGACGGTCAATCAACCATACGGTCCACGGATCGAAGGTATGGACCCACGAAAGAAGCTCCCGCGTTTCCCCGGGGATAAATCTGATGAGCCAGATCGTAGCCCATTTGACGGGCCCTCCAAGGTGGACCCTCCGACGGGCTGGCGAGACACCCTTTTGAAAAAGGGACCCGAAGGCTTCGCCCAAGCGCTCCGTGATTACGATGGCCTAGCGGTCACGGACACTACTTTCCGTGACGCCCATCAGTCGCTGTTGGCAACACGTATTCGTACCCGAGACATGTTGGCTGCCGCACCTGCGGTATCGCATCTCATGCCGAACCTCGTCTCCGCAGAAGTCTGGGGTGGTGCCACATACGATGTTGCCCTACGGTTCCTCTCGGAAGACCCGTGGGAGAGGTTGGCGCGCTTCAGAGAAGAGATGCCGAACATTCCACTGCAAATGCTCTTGCGAGGCCGCAATACGGTTGGCTACACACCGTATCCTCAGCGCGTAACGGAGGCCTTCGTGGAAGAAGCCGCCGAAACCGGAGTCGACATTTTCCGCATCTTTGATGCGCTGAATGATGTCAACCAGATCATTCCAGCGATTCGTGCTGTCCGCGACAACACAGCGTCTGTTGCTGAAGCAGCACTGTGCTATACCGGCAACTTGTTGGATCCACATGAGAAGCTCTACACGCTGGACTACTACCTGGGACTCGCGGAAGACATGGTGAATGCGGGCGCCCACGTGTTAGCGATCAAGGACATGGCAGGCTTGCTGCGTCCAGCTGCAGCAACCAAGCTGGTCAGCGCTCTGCGTGAGAACTTCGATCTGCCGGTACATTTGCACACGCACGACACTTCAGGTGGCCAGTTGGCTACATTGATGGCAGCTTCCGAGGCTGGTGTGGATGCCGTTGACACGGCGATAGCTGCTATGGCGGGCACCACCTCGCAAGTCTCCATGTCGGCGCTGGTTGCAGCAACTGACAATACGTCACGCGAAACCGGACTGAGCTTAGAACACGTTTCTGGAATGGAGCCCTACTGGGAGTCAGTCCGTGAAATCTATGCGCCATTCGAATCCGGATTGCCTTCCCCAACAGGGCGTATTTACGCTCACGAAATTCCTGGCGGACAACTTTCGAATCTGCGTCAGCAGGCAATCGCCCTCGGACTGGGGGAGCGCTTCGAATCCATTGAAAACATGTACGAGGCAGCAAATAACATCCTAGGTGACATCGTGAAAGTCACCCCCTCATCGAAGGTGGTTGGGGACCTGGCGCTGGCATTGGTTTCTGCAAATGCGGACCCGGTTGATTTTGAAGAGAATCCACGCAACTATGACATTCCAGATTCCGTCATAGCTTTCCTGTCCGGTCAGCTGGGAGATCCTCCGGGTGGCTGGCCAGAACCATTCCGCACCAAAGCCCTTGAAGGACGCAAAGCGACCGGGGTGGAGATCGAGGAGATCTCGAATGAAGACGCAGAAAAATTGTCCGAGTCAGGGCAAGTTCGTCGCACCACGCTGAACCGTTTGCTCTTCCCCGGACCAACGGCAGAATACGAAGAGCATGTGAGGTTATACGGTGACACGTCTGTCTTGCATACTCGAGACTTCCTGTACGGCATGGTCGAAGGTCAAGAACACGTCATTTCATTGGGTAAGGGCGTACGGCTCTTGACCACCTTGCAAGCCGTTTCTGAAGCCGATGATAAAGGTGTCCGGACCGTGATGGTTACCCTCAATGGTCAGCAACGCCAAGTCGATGTTCGAGACCGTTCCGTTGAATCTAGTGTTCGTGAAGCCGAGAAAGCCGATACCGCTAACCAAGGTCATGTACCGGCACCCTTCTCAGGCACCGTCACCGTGTCCGTCGATGAGGGAACCAAGATTGAAGTCGGCGACACGGTTGCCACGATCGAGGCAATGAAGATGGAAGCAGGTATCACCGCACCGGTAGCCGGAACCATCTCTCGAGTAGTGCTACCCGAGGCAACACCGGTTGCCGGCAATGACCTCATTTTGGTCATAGATCCAGCATGACGCTCGATGTGAACTCGTAGCTCACTACCGGATTCGGAACCGATACACTGTTGGCATGAACATCGAAAAGTACGATCTTGCCATCATCGGTTCCGGATCCGGTAACTCTCTTATCACCCCGTATTGGGACGACAGAAAAGTCGCCATCATTGATGCTGGAATCTTTGGTGGCACATGCCTCAACGCTGGCTGCATTCCCACAAAAATGTTTGCCTACCCGGCGCAGTTAGCCTCGACTCCTCAGCAGGTCGCTCCGCTTGGCATCGACATGGCATTCGAATCTGCAGATTGGCCTGAGATTCGTGACCGTATTTTCTCGCGTATCGATGCAATCTCGGCAGGCGGTAAGAGGTATCGCGACGTCGAACTTGAGCACACCACATTGATCACAGAAGAAGTACATTTTTCCGGACCCAAACAGTTGACAAGTCAAACCGGTCGCGTGCTCGAAGCCGACCAGATTGTGATCGCGGCAGGTTCACGACCAAGCTTTCCGTCCGTCCCTGGTGTCCACCTGCCAGGAGTGCATACTTCCGAAACTGTGATGCGCCTCCCCGAGCTACCGAAGCGCATCATCATCGTCGGTGGAAAATATATTGGTTCAGAATTCGCGGCCATTTTTGCCGGCTTGGGCGCAGAAGTTATCCAGGTGAACCGTTCCGGTCGACTCTTGTCCAGCCACGATCACACCATCTCGGATGAGTTCACTCGTGTAGCCAGTGGCCATTGGCAACTTGAAATGAACCAAACGCTGCACTCCATTGAACAAGAAGGCCACCAGTTGCGTGTAAACGTCAGTGAAACCGGCGGGAACTTGAACGAGATTAGTGGGACATACACTTCGGACGTGGTGTTGCTGGCAACCGGTCGCGAACCAAATACGGATCGCATGAATCTTGAGGCCGCCGGGATAGACACCTTCAACGATTTTATCGCCCGCGATGAATACCTCCGGGTGCTGTCGAATGATGAACCGGTGGAAGGTGTCTGGGCGATCGGTGACATCGCAAATGATCAGATGCTGAAACACGTGGCCAATCATGAGCAGCGCGTCGTATCGCACAATATGGAACATCCAGACAATATGAAACCCGATACGTTGGATGCCATCCCTGCAGGAGTGTTTACCCGACCGCAGATTGCAACCGTCGGGCTAACCGAAGACCAGGCAAAGATCCAATACGGAAGCGAAGCGATCACTACAAAGATCCAGGCCTATGGCGATACAGCCTATGGCTGGGCTATGGAAGACTCTGACGGATTTGTGAAACTCATTGCCAACACATCTACCGGGAAGCTACTCGGGGCTCACATCATGGGACCAGAAGCCACAAATCTGCTTCAACCCGTGATTATGGCCATGTCGTTTGGGATAACAGCTCACCAGATGGCGCGGGGACAGTACTGGATTCATCCAGCGATGGCAGAAGTCGTCGAGAACGCGCTCCTCGGCTTAGATGTTCCCGAGTCCGGTCTGCTCTAATCTCCCTGATATGTGTAAAACGGCCCGGTCCTTCGTATTGAAGGGCCGGGCCGTTTCGTGAGATCAATTACTGATTTGCCGTCTGATAAATGTCGTCAATCAAGTCCGTGTAGTCACGCATGATGGCTTCACGACGAATCTTTAGTGACGGCGTCATTTGTCCGGCTTCGATCGTGAAGTCTTCCGCAGAGATACGGAACTCACGAATCGATTCGGCCCGTGAGACCGATTCATTTGCCTGATCAATGAGCCCCTGGACATGTTCGGCAACTGCTGGATGTTTCGACATCTCCACCATGCTCATGTCCTGGTCCAAGTCGTGCTGTTTCAACCAGGAAGGGGCGGTTTCTTCATCGAGGGTGATAATGGCCGCTACGAACTTCTGATTATCGCCGACGACGACGACCTGCGAGATGAGACTGTCTGCTCGAATTTGGTCCTCGAGTTGGGCTGGGGCAACGTTCTTCCCACTGGCGGTGACGAGGATTTCTTTTTTACGACCGGTGATTGTTAAATATCCCTGCTCGTCTAACCGGCCGACGTCCCCGGTAGCAAACCAGCCATCCACCATTTCTTCGGCGGTCTTATCTGGCAGATTGCGATAGCCCTTGAAGACGCACACACCAGAGGCCAGGATTTCACCATCATCGGCAATTCGAATACCACAACCTGGAACGGGTAACCCAACGCTGCCCACGCGGGTCTTTCCGGGACGATTGACCGTCACCGGAGCCGTCGTTTCGGTCAGTCCATAGCCTTGTTTAATATTTACACCGACGCCCCGGAAGAAATGGCTCAGATAGGCACCGAGCGGCCCACCGCCCGAGATCGCATCCTTCACATTGCCACCCATCGCTGCACGAATCTTGGTGTAGAGGAGCTTGTCGAAGACCCAGTGTTTTATGCGCAGCCCGACCGGGACATGGCCGGCTTCTGTCGCCTTGGAATAGTCGACTGCGACCTCAGCACCGCGTTCAAAAATCTTCCCTTTGCCGCCTTCTTGAGCATTGAGCAGTGCAGAGTTGTAGACCTTTTCGAATACCCGGGGTACAGCGAGCAAGAAATCGGGCTGATACGACTTCAAATCGGGTACAAGTTGCTTCACATCTGGTGTGTGTCCGACTTTGGCACCGGCGGCTAAAGCTTGGAAAGAAATGAACCGGGCAAAAATGTGCGCTAACGGGATAAACAGGACGGTCTTGCTGTCACGCGTCAATACAGTGCTCATCTCCGAGCGCAACACATTCATTGATAAGTTGACAAGGTTTCCGTGGGTGATCATGCACCCCTTGGGCTTACCCGTCGTACCGGAGGTATAGACGATGGTCGCCACATCATCCAGGTTGGCTTTGGAACGACGCTGTTCCATTTCATTCGCGTCCGGTCCTGAATCTGCATGTGCCCGGAGGTCATCGAGCCCTGCTTCCATGACCCATATGCCATTGAGGTCGGGCAGCCCCTCGCGTTTGATAGCGGCATGAACGGCTCGCGCATGTTCTTGCTTCTCGACGATGGCAGCTTTGACCATAGAGTCTTCTAAGATCCACGCGATCTGAGATGGCGAGGACGTCTCGTAGATTGGTACCGTCACCGCGCCCGCGTACATAATCGCAAGATCAAGGAGTGTCCACTCATAGCGAGTAGGGCTCATAATGGCTACTGAGTCCCCAGCTTTAATGCCTTTTGCAGCCAGAGCACGGGCAATCGTTTGGACATCTGCGCGGAACTCTTCGGCGCTGACATCGGTCCATTCCCCAGCCTGGTGTTGGCGCGCGAATAAAGCGTGGTTCGGGTCTTGGTTGTATTGATCCTCGACGAGATCGGTCGCGTTTGAATCGTGTGGTGTCTCTGCAACCGGTGGAATGATGATTTCTTGCAACGTTGCTCCTTCTGCGTGGTAGTGGCGTGAGATATGTGTCACATTCTACTGGCTGGTAGCTTTAATGACGAGTTGCCAGGCGTAGTTCTCGTCAAAAACCACTGTCAAACTTTCGCACCGTTTCCGTAGTCGTCGTCATCAGACGGACCTCGATGTGCCCACGTCTTTGGCAATAAGAAGAATAAACTCAGACCACCTCCAAAAAAGCCCACCAGGGTAATGGCCGACAGCCACCACGGTAGCTGCCAGCCGCCGAGAGCAGCTAGGATCCATAGGAACGCACTGCCAATCACAACGCTCCACGACAAGATAGTTCTGGGGTTGCCTGTGGCAAACGGGCTTGGCTCGGGTGGCTGAAAGTCTTCGATCTCTTCGTCGGCCAGAGTGTAATCTCGAGGACCGGCCTGGGGCAGCGACTGGGATACGAAACCCTCTGAGGGCTGCGGTTCGTTATCTTCGCTGGCGGGTTTTGATTGCGCTTGTTGTTCGGTGCCGCCGAGACGGCGAACTATATCTTCCCACTCTTCGTCATGGTTCATGTCGTCACGAGTCATCTGATGCTCCCGAAAGCTGCATAAGTGTCGCCACGCTGTGCTCGTGGATGACCTCGGCGTCAAAGTCCAGTGTTGCCACGTGGTAACTGCGGTCAAGAACGACCTTTTGAAACAGCCCTGAACTCGTGTTGTTTTCGAGAATTTTTGCCGAGGAAGCCGGTACGATGTGGTCTTGTGTGGACCAGTAGAGCTTCACTGGTGCGCTAATGCGAGATAAGCGACGCCTTGCCGTGGAAAAAAGCCTCGCGAGTTGGTGGACCGCCGCCGTGGGAGTACGATCATAGGCTTGTTCGGATACGCCCGGTTTCTTGATATCGCCGGCGAGGGGGCCAACTGTTGGTACCAGACGGTGGATGAATGACGAGGCGATTGCACCGACACAGTCGAGTGGTTTAAAGCTGAGTGCCGGATTGACCACGAAGGTGACATCAACGGGTCGGTTTGCGGCCGCGTCGAGAGCGAGTGTGCCTCCCATGGAAAGTCCTCCCACCGCGATGTGGTCAAAACCCTGACGAAAGAGCCCATCCAGTGCTTGCTGGACATCAATGCGCCATTGCCGTGCTGTGGTGCACGACAAGTCGACGACGCTGGTGCCGTGTCCGGACAACAGCGGGATGTGAACCGTTGCTCCTGCGGCCGCCAGCGCGTGTCCCCATGGCAGCACCGCCGACGGTACAGACGTGAAACCGTGCAGTAAGAGCACAGCCCAACGAGCCCCTTGCTTGGCTAGAGGACCGGTAGGCTGCGGTGCGAGAAAAACAGAAGACTGCTGCGTATTCATTACCACCAGCATAGTTGGCTGATTCCCACCGATGAACAGTGGGGATGCATCGCCTTGTTTTTCTGCTAGCAACAGGGGATTTTGGGCTTTCAGCGTCATGAACTATCGGACACAAGTGGTTGCGCCGTATGCTGGTCTGCATGATGTTTGACACTGCGGAAAACTTTCAGGCTATTGAGCCTTTCGGTACCAATCTCTCCCAGGGTGCCGCGGATTATCCTGGCTTGGATGAATGGCGGAATTTTGATGTGCAACAAGCGCCGCAGTGGTATGACGAAACGGTCCTCGAAGACAGCCTGAGTGAACTGTCCCACGTGCCCCCGCTTGTTTTTGCTGGCGAGGTTGACGTGCTGCGTGAGCGTTTGGCTCAGGCGGCGGCCGGTAAAGCATTCGTCTTACAAGGTGGCGATTGCGCTGAGACGTTTGCCGGCGCGACCGCGAATAAGATTTCTTCCCGTGTGCGAACCATTCTCCAAATGGCTGCCGTGTTGACCTACGGTGCTTCGATGCCCGTCGTCAAAATGGGTCGCATGGCTGGCCAGTTCGCAAAGCCACGGTCATCCAATATGGAAACTCGTGGGGATATCACCCTGCCATCATTCCGTGGAGAAATCGTAAACGGCTTCGACTTCACCGAAGAGTCTCGCCGACATGATCCACGGCGTATGGTGCAGGCATACCATACCGCTGCTTCCACATTGAACCTCATCCGGGCATTCACGACCGGTGGCTTCGCTGACTTACGTACTGTGCATTCTTGGAACAAGGGCTTTATGTCGAACCCTGCATATGCGCGTTTCGATGAACTTGCAGCAGAAATTGATCGCGCCGTGCGTTTTATGGAAGCAGCTGGCGCGGATTTCGACGCGTTGAAAACCGTCGAATTCTTTTCCGCACACGAAGCACTGCTGCTTGACTACGAACGTGCGCTGACTCGACTGGATTCACGCACCGGACTGCCCTACATTACGTCATCACACTTTGTGTGGATTGGGGAACGTACACGCCAGGTTGATGGGGCGCATGTCGACTATCTCTCACGAATTCGTAACCCAATTGGTGTAAAGCTTGGCCCAACGACGACGGTTGACCAAGCCATGGCGCTCATTGAAAAGCTTGATCCAAACCGTGAACCAGGTCGTTTGACGTTCATCGCTCGGATGGGGGCCGACACCATTCGGGAGAACCTTCCGGCCATTATGGAAGGCGTTAAAGCTCAAGGAGCACAACCACTGTGGATTACTGACCCCATGCACGGTAATACCATTACTGCCGCGAATGGATATAAAACCCGCCGTCTCGAAGACATCATGAGCGAAGTCCGTGGTTTCTTCGAAGTAGCTCAGGCCACGGGTACTCATCCGGGCGGTTTGCACATTGAACTGACCGGTGACGATGTCGCTGAATGCCTTGGTGGATCTGTTGCTGTAGACGAGTCGGCGTTCGATGAACGCTACGAGACTCTGGTGGATCCTCGTTTGAACCATCAGCAATCACTTGAACTCGCGTTCCTCGTGGCGGAATCACTGGCACGCTAACCGCCGAAACGGTGCGGGGCTTGACGGGCTAGGGGATCAGCCCGTACTTGCGCGCCATCACAACAGCTTCGTGTCTATTGTGTACATGGAGCTTGCTCAGGATGGTGCGCATGTAGCCTTTCACAGTCAAGGGCTTGAGCGATAGCCGGTTTGCGACTTCCGCGTAGCTGCACCCCATCGCGACTTGAGATAAGACTTCGAGTTCGCGTGCCGTCAAATCCGGGGCGGGCTGAGATCGCTCTCTGCCTCGCTCCAGCTGACCTGCGATAGCACGTATGGTCGCCGCAGTTTCCTGATCAACAGTCGAATTTGCCAACCCGATGAGCTCAGCATAGGCGGTTCGAACAGCATCAACCATGCCCTGATAGTCGGGTTCACTGAGATGTTGAGCCTGATCTAGCAGCTCAGTGCGACGATCAACTTCATCACGGATTTTGATCTCGTGACCGATCTGGTTGGCAAGTGTTGCGGTTTCTTTCACAATGCGTTCCCCAAGAGCATTGCCATCACGGGTTGAAGTGTAAATCATCCCGCGAGGCTTCAGGTCCACCATGACAGGTATCGCATAGATCGACATGATGGCTTCGCGACGCACGACTCCATCAAACTCATGCGTGATGTGATTGGATCGAACATAGTTGCCTGCCCCAATCGGGCGGCCTTCCAGTGCAGCCCGGCCACCGATGCCCTGACCAATCGGCACCGTGACATTATTCAGAGCACGTGTCCGTCCCCCAAAGACCTCACTAATGGCCAGGTCATCACCATGGAAGATCCCGCCAAAAGTAACTGCGCTGCTTCTTGACGAATGAATATTGCGCAGGCTGGATTTGACCAAGTTGAGATCACTGGGACGATACAGGGCTTGGCTTCGAGAGACGGACATGGCACTCCTTCTATGTGACGACTGCCACTAGGATCTCTAGTATGCTACGTCAGTACATATTGATTGCAAAAGGCGCGGTCACGCGTTCTTAGTTGACAGGCTGTGCTGACGTCACGGTGACGTTGGTGTCATCGGGGACTGTTTCGTCCATAGCCCCACCTTTGGTCTCACGGAGTGTGAAGAGCACCAAAGCCGAGATGAGGGCAACCAAGGTCAACATCAGTCCTACAGCACCCTCGCCAAAGGCTGCGATCAGGCTCGCGGCAAGCAGGGGAGGAATAGCACCACCAAATACGCCTGCGAAGCCGTAAGCTGTTCCTGCGCCGGTGTAGCGGTATTGGGTTTCAAAAAGCTCTGGTAGGAAGGAGCCTGCGGTTCCGAAGCTGAGACCGGCGACGCCGAGCGTCATGCCGACCCCGAGGGTAAACCAGAAGATGCTACCTGTGCCATCGTCGCTGGTGCCAATATTCATGACCGGGAACATGACTGCAGACCAGATGACCCCGCCAATCGCGGCGATGACGAGTGTCCTTTTCCGGCCGATACGGTCCGAGATGAAGCCAGAAATGACGGTGGTGAAGGCGAAGAAAAATGATGCAACGATACCTGCTATGAGTACTTCATTACGACCCAGTGAGAGATTGGTGGTGCCGTAACTGGTGAGGAAAGAGGTTCCGATGTAGAAGAACGCGAAGAGCGCGGCAAACGCAAGTCCGCCACCAAAAATTTCTTTCCATTGTTTGCGGAACGCATCACCCAACGGTAGGGCTTCCTTGGCAGGTACCATGTTGTTTTCCGCCGCCTGTGCTTCAGCTGCCTTCTTCTTCGCTTGTTGCTCGCGAAAGACGGGTGTCTCATCGAGACTCATGCGTATCCACAGGCCGATGATGACCAGCACTGCTGAAAGGACAAAGGGGATGCGCCAGCCGTAGGTTAAGAATGCTTCTGATTCTTCCCCGAGGGTGATGTTCGTGATGAGGAACGTTGTTGACGAGAGACCGAAAGCAATCGAGGGACCCAGCATCGGTAATGATGCGAAAAAGCCACGCAATTTCGGAGGTGCGTATTCCGCAGCCATGAGTGCTGCGCCTGCCCACTCGCCGCCCACGGCAAACCCTTGGAAGAATCGCATCGCCACGAGCAGGGTCGGTGCGAGCCAACCAAATGTTCCGAGCATTTCAGGCGTCGGGAGCAGACCGATGCCGACCGTGGCGACACCCATGATGATCAGGGTCGCCACGAGTGCTCTTTTACGGCCGAGTCGATCGCCGTAGTGTCCAAAGACCATTGCACCGACCGGACGCGCAAAGAAGGCCACAGCGAATGTGGCGAATGACGCGGTCAGGCCTGCAGCGGCTCCCAGGGCTGGGAAGAACACCACGGGAAAAACGAGTGCAGCGGCAGTGCCGTAGACGAAGAAGTCGTAGTACTCAATCGTCGTCCCGATGGTGGTAGCCGTTGCCACTTTGGCCATCGAAGGTTTTGTGTTTTCCGGTGTGTGTTGCGCCGTGTTGGCAACTTGGGAAGAGATCTGGCCCACGGGCCCTCCTAAGGTCCGTAAAACTGAACTATGACGTGAGTCACAATACAGTTGTCCAGTAGATGCTAGTACCTCCCGAAGGAGGTGTTCGGTGTGTGAGCTTGGAAAACACCCTGATGACATACCTATTTAGTGTCTACTGCACAGGACTAGTGCCACACATACTTGGTGCTCGGAGGCGTGATTAGCCGAATAACCAACTCATAATGGCGGACCCAGCCCACCGTCCGAATAAGACCATTGCGGCGGCTGCCATAATGATGAGCAATGCTTTGATGCCTGCTGCGGTCGTGTTGATCGGTGAAAATTCACGTACAGGCTCGTGTGGCTTTTTATTGCCGAAGTCCCGGGGTTGTGGAGTGACAGCTTGGTGGTCTCGGGCTACCGGCGGCTGGTAATGACCGGTCTCACCAGGTGGTTCCGTCTGTGCGGTGACTGCTGGTGGTAGGACGGTGACATTGGGTTGGGGTGGTGGCGGAGGTTGGTCGGTCCGTTCGGATGGGGGTAGATCCTCGCCATAAGGAGTGGTGACGCCAGGGTCGTAGGCTTGCGTCGCAATATCGGTGAAGGCTTCGGTCGCGCCTTCATCCGGGCTATTGTGCTCCGCCATTTGCTCGGCGGCGTCCGGATTGTCCAAAAGGTGCTGAATAAGGATAAGTACTTCGGTGGCGTCAGCAGGGCGGTCCTCAGGTGATGGCTCCGTCATGTGCAGGACAAGGTCATCTACGGCTGCTCCGACGCCAGACACCACGGTGGAGGGGGCGGGCACACGCGAGTTGGTATGTTGTACCGCGATGGCGACAGCTGAATCGCCAGTATACGGGCGGCTGCCGGTGAGCATTTCGAAAATGAGGATGCCCAGCGCATACACATCGGAACGTTCATCTGCTTGTTCGCCGGTGACTAGCTCTGGCGACATATAACTGACTGTGCCCATGAGCGCCATGCCCGTGCCGGTGTGATTGGACGCGGCGCGGGCTAATCCGAAATCGGCAACTTTGATGTCGCCATCATTGGAGACTAGGACGTTCTCGGGTTTGATGTCTCGGTGGATGAGGCCAACACGGTGTGCGGCTGCAACGCCTCGGATGACCGGGAGCGCGATTTTCCACATTGCATCAACGGTCATATCGCCGGCGGCTCGCATGACTTCGCGCAGTGTGTGGCCTTCAATGAATTCCATTGCGAGGAAAGCGACGTTGCTGTCACCCGCGGGTGTGACACCCTGGTCATATACGTTGATGACGTGCGGGTGGTTTATCTTGGCTGTGTTCTTTGCCTCGGCTTTGAATTTTTCAATAACCGCGGGGTCATCGGCCATATTCGGGCGAAGTATTTTCAGCGCGACTTCGCGATCGAGCCGGGTGTCTACGGCACGATACACCGTAGCCATCCCACCGTGGGCTAACCGCTGCGTGATGCCGTAGCGGTTGTCGACAGTGGTGCCAACGAGCGAGGGTCCTGCTGGGGTGTTCACATAAAATAGAATACCCGGTCAGCGGTGCTGACCGGGTACAGATTTCCTATCAGAGGATTCGGGTTAGTAGCGCTTCTTAGCGTCGTTGATTTTTTTCACGTAGTCCTTGGTGTCGTCGTACATGCCGTATTTGGCCACGCCGCCTTCACCTTGGTAGTACCCGGCGATGCCAGTGTCACCGGGGTTGCGGTTTTGCAGGTGGCGAATAATTGCCACGCCGGCCGTGATGTTGTCTTGCGGGTCCATGATGTTCAGCTCGCGTCCCACCAGCTGCGAAGCCCACTCACCGGAGGACGGGATGACTTGCATGGTGCCGATCGCGTTCGCGGGGGAGACGGCAGTCGCATCAAAGCCCGACTCGATTTGTGCGTGCGCTAAAGCCAGAGCGGGATCTACGCCCATTGAACTTGCGGTCTGACTGACAAGCTGACGGATCTCGCTTCGGGAAGGCATTGAAGAGTCTAGCAATGCGCGTTTGTTCGCATTGGCGTCAGCAACAACCTCGTCGGGGTAGGTACGGTCTAGAAACGTGTTCCCTACAAGCTGTTCATCGTTCGATGAGGCAGTCGATGCCGAGCCAGAACCGCTGAGCTGCAGGGTCTGACCAGCTTTGATGATCGTGGTTGATGACATGTCATTCGCATCCAACAGAGCTTGCAAGCTCACACCATTGCGGGAGGCAATGCCAGACAGCGTATCCCCGGATTTCACTGTGTAGGTGGATGAAGTATTCGAGCTGGCGCTTGAAGACGTGCTCCCGCCAGAGCTACTAGTGCTCGAGGATGATGAGCCCGAAAGTTTCAAGGTGTCGCCCGGATAGATGGCACTGGTGCTTTTCAACCCATTGGCGTCGAGCAGCGTCGACAGGCTTATATCTTGACGAGCCGCGATGCCAGACAGGGTGTCACCGGATTTCACCGTGTAGCTGCCACCGGAGGTAGCACTCGACGATGAGGTGCTGCCCGAACTCGCAGTGGAGACCGTTGAATCTGATGAGTTATCCGAGGTGCTACCGGACAATTTGATGGTCTGGCCAGGGAAAATTGTCGATGAAAGAGACAATCCGTTGGCTTTTAGCAGGCTGGACAGGCTGACATCGTTGCGGGCGGCAATCCCGGAAAGGGTGTCACCGGACCTCACTGTGTGGCTGTTTGCCGACGAACTACTCGACGAAGAATCACTCGATGAAGACGACGTCGTGGAAGAAGAATTTCCTGAGAGCTTGAGTTGCTGCCCCGGATAGATGATCGAGGAGGCAGACAAGCCGTTCGCGTTGAGCAGGGTGGAGAGGCTGACGTTCTGCTGGGCTGCGATACCAGACAAGGTGTCACCGGACTGTACTTTGTAGGTATCACTCGTTGTCGAAGTACTGGATGCTGTCGAGGCTTTGGACGGGGTGCTCCCGGAGAGTTTCAGCGTTTGCCCCGGGTAGATGATGGAAGACATCGAAAGCCCGTTGGCGTTGAGCAGCGTTGAGAGGCTGACGTTTTGTTTCGCGGCAATACCTGAGAGTGTATCGCCGGTTCGTACAGTATAAGAGCTTGACGAGGAACTTGCCGTTGACGCCGAGCTTGAGGAGCCTGAAGAGCCAAGGTTCAACACGTCACCGGGAAAGAGGGTCGTAGACGCTTTCAGGTCATTCCATTTCAGAAGATCCGACAGTGAGACCTCTTGCTTGAGCGCAATGTGGCCCAGTGTGTCACCGGACTGCACCGTATAGGTTGCGGGGGTCGTGGGAGCTGCCCGGAAATTGTTCTGTGTAAAGCGTGCAGGCAGCTGCACCGCGAGTTCGCTTGCTGGCTTCAGTGCGATTTGGAGTTGTTGCTGTGCGGCAGCAACGTTTGCGTCTGTGGCCGATTTAGGTGTCAGCGCTGTACGTGGTGCATCAGCTGCCGCAGGGGTTGCCGCGGCTGCGGATCCTATTGCTATTAACGGCAGAGCCGATGTGGCAACAGCTGATTTGTAAAACCGGGAAGCGCCGGATGTACGGTCTGTCATTAAACGTATCCTCTTGCGTCAGGCACCCGAGCTAGGGGAAGTTCTGATGTGCACTGTGTGACAAAAGTAGCGTCGAGGTGTACGTGATGAAAATGTTACATATGTGAATATACATGACTGGCAGGACAAATGTTAAGAGGAAGGGAAAATTTACTTCCTGGCCAGGGAAATCGATGTAATTGACTCGGATACAAACGCAAAATGTTGAAAATCTGCGATACGGTAGAGGCGTGGAGCAAAGAGACGATGTAGAAGCACTTGTTGGAAGCTGGCTGACGCTACCGGACGTCGCAGAGCAGCTTGATGTAATTGTGACCCGAGTGCACAATTTGATTAAGGAACGGCAACTCATCGACGTGCGGCTCGGGGAGGAGCAGATCCGCTATGTACCTGCGGAGTTCCTCACGGATCAAGGTGTGCTGAAGTCCTTACGCGGGACGATTATGGTGCTTCAGGATGCTGGTTTTGACGATGTCGAAATCATTCGGTGGCTCTTCACCGAAGATGATTCACTGCCTGGTCGACCTATTGATGCGTTGCGTGCCGGACGAAAAACTGAAATCCGTCGACGTGCACAGGCAATGGGTTGGTAAACCGTTAGTTTTGGCGACCAATTAATCCCGAGACAAGCTGCTCTAAACCGGCTTTGACGTGTGGAACAACACCGAGGTGATCTAGTGCCGTCCGCGTTTGGTTGCCAAGCCGCTCTATTTCAGCTTCGACGGTCGCACGTGCCCCGGATGATTCCAAGAGTGTCTGGATTTGGCTGACTGAGGCCGCACTTGTACTCGGATGCATCAAGAATGTGTTGAGAGCTTCCGCGTCATCTCGATCGAGTGCGGTCAAAGCGTGGGCAATGAGTTCGGTGCGTTTACCTTCGAGCAGATCGTCGCCAGCAGGCTTCCCGGTGCGCTCTGGATCCCCGAAAACTCCCAAAATGTCGTCGCCTAATTGGAAAGCCATACCGAGTGGCAGTGAAAAATCGCGATAGGATCTGAGCGTCGTCTCGTCTGCACCGGCCAGGATCCCACCAAGTTCGAACGGCCATACTGCCGAATAGTGCGCTGATTTATATTGCAAGACGGTGCGAGCTTGTTCTAAGGCAACAGAGGGATCATCGGGGATGTTCGCTTCTGCCAGGATGTCCAAATATTGACCAGTCATGACTTCGAAACGCATCGCATGGAATGCATCCCTGGCTGGTGCCGCAAACGCCGTAGCATCTGCCGTCGTCGAGAAGACTTCCTCACTCAATCCGAGGGCGAGATCGCCGGCTAAGATCCCCGCTGAGACGCCAAAGTGGGCACCATCTTGCACCCAGCGATTCGAATCATGGAGGTGTTCAAAGCCCTTGTGTACTGACGACTGACCACGTCGAGTATCGGAGCGGTCCAAGATGTCGTCGTGGATCAGCGCTGCCGCTTGGAACAGTTCCAATGCAACACCTGCATCAATGATCCGCGGATCATCCGCTGCACCTCCGGCACCCTGCCAACCCCACCACGCAAGTAATGCGCGCAACCGTTTGCCGCCCTCTACCAAGGTGGCAATGGACGTGACCAGGGTTTCAGAGGATGAAGCGATTCGGCTAGCACGGTGCCGGTAATCCGACAGCAGCTGTTGCATTCGTTCCTCTACATTGGTTTGGAACCACGCTGCATCCATACTTGTCACGGTCTCGATTCTCCTGCCTGCTGAAACGATTCAGCCAAAAATCCGATTCCCTTCAACCCTACCGGGATCAACGCGTAGAATTGATTTATGGTCTCAGCGGGTCAAACCTCAGCGTCACGGCCCCAGTGGGCCGACGAATCATGGGACTCCACCGTGCTCCATATAGATATGGACGCGTTTTTCCTCTCGGTCGAGTTGCTTGATCAGCCGGAGTTGGCGGGGAAGCCGGCGGTTGTCGGGGGAAAGTCTGGGCGGTCGGTTGTGACATCTGCGTCATATGAAGCACGGCGGTATGGCATCCGGTCTGCGATGCCGATGTCGCAGGCGGTGGCCTTGTATCCGCGGCTGATCGTGATCGAGCCCAGCCGTGAGAAATACACTCGTGCCTCTCAACAAGTGATGTCGGTCTTGCATGAGATCACGCCGTGGGTGGAACAGCTATCGATCGACGAAGCCTTTATCGATGTTGCAGGTGCTCGCCGGAGACTCGGGACCCCGGCGCAGATTGCCGCGCTCATTAAGGACAGGGTTCGGGCCGCGACGGCACTGCCGTCTACCGTGGGGGTCGCGGCAAATAAATCTGTTGCGAAAATCGCATCTGACCATTCAAAACCCGATGGTATTGGGGTAGTTCCTGCGGAGCAGACACGTCAGTACCTCGCGCCGCTCCCGGTGAACGTCATCTGGGGCGTTGGGCCGAAGTTGGTTCAGCGATTGAATAATGCAAACATCCACACTGTGGGTGATCTCGCAATGCAAGACACGCGCCGGATGCAACGCTGGTTGGGCGCTGTGGGCCCGCATATTGTGGGGCTTGCGCGCGGTGATGACCTCCGCATTGTGGAGCCACATCACGACACGAAATCAGTTTCAGTCGAGCACACCTTCGAACAAGACATCACCAACGCCCACGAGCTGGAGAAATATCTTCTAGATCTGTCGTACGAGTGTTCAAGGAGAATGCGTCATGATGGCTTCGTCGCTTGGGGCCTGAGTGTCAAGGTAAAAGACGTGGATCTTTCGACCCGGACAAAATCCATGAGTCTCCAAACTGCAGCCTCTTCTGGTGCGGTATTTTTCAACCACACCAAGCCGTTGGTGGAAGAACTCATGAGGAATCGCTGGCACCCTGTACGGTTACTCGGGGTCCGGGCGGATCGGGTTGCAGAACCGGTCGAACAGCAGGAAACCCAAGAGTCGCTGTTTGACGTTGATGAAACACCAACACAAACGCACGCCAATCAGGACTGGTATTCTACGGACCAAATTTTAGATGATGTAGCCAAGAAGTTTCCGAGTGCGGCAATAAAACCGGCAAGACTGTTGCAACACGAACGACAACAGCGCATGTCAGATGGGTAGCAGCGAATGTCACTTCACCATATGACAATCTCAGCAAATAGTCAGACAAAAACTTTAGAATAGAACCAAACTCAACCGGAGATTCACACGAGTTTTCGGCAGGACATGTGGAGGCAACCATGGGTTTATCAGATAGAGAGCAAGAGGCTTTTGCTGAGATCGAATCTCAGCTGATTTCCGAAGACCCCAAATTCGCATCGCAAATGCAATTGGGGAAGGAAGAATCGGCTCGCCGATTCTCCACCCGAAACATAGTGCTTGGCGTACTGACAGCCACCGTTGGTATCGTCGTGCTGCTAACCGGCGTCACGATTGATGCGATCTGGCTAGGCATTATAGGTTTCGTTGTTATGGGCGGTGGTATCTACCTGGCCTCGAAACAAACTACGTCACCGCCAAGTAAATCAAGCGGCCGTGGTGGGTCAGGACAGCAATCGAAGTCGAACCAAGGCTTTATGGAAGGGCTTGAATCACGCTGGGATGAGCGCCGTCGCCAGTAGTAGTTTTTGCCAACCCTGGCACCTGCCCTTCACGCAGAACCCGCAGCATAATATGCTGCGGGTTTTTGCATGTAAGCAGAGGAAGTCACGTTTCTTCATCATCGTTGTGATCTTGCGTCTTGGTGGGGCGTTCGTTATCTGGGCCAGGCTCTGATAGCTCGTCAGGCACCGTTGAGTCATCATCGTAATCCCGCTGCGGCTCGGTAGCTCGGTAGTCCTTTGCCGATGGCAGTGGCAGGTCGGGAAATGGTCCGGTATGTTCGACCCGAGTGGCCTGAGGTCCAGAATCCGCTGGCAAAGCAGATGTAGACAATTGGGGTTCCGCTCCGGCACCGGGTGCTAACGGTGAACGAAAAATTTGCGATGCGGTTAGGTCATCCTTGGGGCCCTGTACGTTGTACGGTTTGGTCTCGTGAGCACTCTTTGCACTGTTGATGGCTCTGGGGTTGGCGGCTCTTCTTCGCCAAATCAGCAGGCCTAAGCCCGCGAAGATTAACGCCACAATGCCTATGGCTACCCATACTGTCGTCATAGTAGGGCCGCTCGCGCTAACTTGCAGCGTGCCTGATGAATCCGTCATGACAACGGTGCCATCTGAGCTAGTGGCGTTTTCGCTTTCCCCAGAGTGCATTGGAGGAAGATCCACTTGGAATGTCGAAGTGTCTTCGACTCCACCTGTTGCGATTTCCCAGATCGGTGACAGATCGATTTGTATATCGTAGCGGGGCCAGATACCGCTTAACGGGTCGTGGGTAACGCTGACGTCGTTGGTAATCCCTTTGTCTTCGAAATAGGTGTTGAGTTTGCGTGCAAGATCCTGGGCATCGGCCCCCTGGATGCTCGTGGTGAAGACTGTGGTTTCAGCACGGTTCGTCGTGTCGATGCTGCCGACGCCCTTAGGTGGTGCAAAGAGCTCAGCGATCGTATCTTCATGACCGTCTAAGGTTTCTTGGCTCACGACAAACTCAAAGGTTTGTACCATCTCGCCTGAAAGCTCAAGCTGTGTCGTAGAAGTCAAAGAGTCCAGCGGCATGCCCCGATTAAATTCTAAGTAGAACTCACCATTGCCACGGCGTTGGTCGACCATTTGCCAGTGCTCTGGGTAGACGCTCTCACCGTCTAATTGTCCAACGTTTTCAGGAGCGCAAATTGCGTCGCAGGACCAGTTTGTTCCAGTGTATTCCGTGATGACATCGGGCGACCCCTCGTCTTGGACCTCGCTGATCTCAAAATTAGCCTGATCATTGGCCAGCAAAATCTGGATACCTTCTTCGACGGCCTCGGCTGAGGAAAATGTGGCAGAGACCTCTCTCGGCTCAGAGGTAGCGCCGTCATGGTTTTCTACGGCGCCTGAATCCTCGACCACGCCTTCTACCCCTGACACGTCGTTTAGCGTATCTACCCGTTCAGCTATGAATTCATTGTGGATGGCCGTTTTGTCTGGGGCTACAAGATAGGACAAGGCGATATTGATATTGCCGGACTCGAGGATTTCAATGTCCATTCCGAGCTCTTCGAAGCGGCGATCATCCGTGAGCTCGAAGTTGATGCGGGGGAGTGAAGTGGAGTTGGTTACTTCCTCACCGTCGAAGACTACCGATGCGGTACCACTCGAGGTGAAAACACTGCTGTTGCCCGAGACAACATCTTCTTCAACAAGGGCGGTTGAAGCCCAACCCATCAGATCGTCGTTATAGAAGTCCTCTTCAAAAACAATATCCGTTACCAACTGCTCTTCGCTGACCTCAATATTCATTCCGCGATCAGATTCCGGGACTTCGGAAGCATCGAGCAGCGCAGCTATTTTTTGTCGATAGTCATCCACGTCATCGAAGGTGAGCGTAAACGTTGCGCTATAGCCTTCGTCTTCTTGTTCGATGCCGTCAAAATTCAGTACCTCGGGCACATGATCTTCCAGCGTCTGCGTTGCCGCCTCAATGCCACCTGATAGTGTTTCCACGTCACTGTCCGCCATGGTCAGTACGAACTGCCGTTGACCCGAATAGTCGTTCTGCAAAGTGAGCTGTGTGTTGACATTCGCACCACATGCACTCAGGACAAGGGCCGCAAAAACTACGAAGAGCGTCGCGATGTGTGTTCGAGGCCCTCGTAGATTCGTGGGTTGGCTCTGGCTGTGGGTCATGTTCTTTGCACTCTAAACTTTCATTCGGCGCGCAGCCGAGTCATGCCGTGGTGGATGGTGCCTTGCTCCATCGTAGCGAGCGAAGTTCGACGGCGTGCGCGAGACACCGCAGAATTCGCTCTGAGTGCGACACGATGTGTTGGGTATTTCTGCGGGGGCCTTCGATGGTTGGCAACACCACCCCACTTTGCTCCACGCGGCTGCCCTGGGCTGCAGCAGTGGGGTTTTAGCGTCGAGAACTTTCTGGACTTGCCAAGAAATTCCGAACTTTTGTCACATTGTTCACACCTAGGGAAGTAAGCCCTCCACCGCCCTCCCCAATACGTCCCACTTTACTCCTCAGGTTGTAGAATCCGCGTAATCGTGTGCGAGTAGTCGGAGCGGGTTGCTGTTCTGAGGGTAGATAATTCTTGGGAAATCCCTGAGAATAGTGTAGAAGATGTTGAATGTGGGGGAAAGTGGGGTAAAGTGGAGCTCGAAAGAGGGCGGTGATCGTAGAGCTTGAGCAATCGGGATCAGACAACGGTGGAGGTAGTACCAAATGTTCTTGGGTACATACACTCCTCGCTTGGATGAAAAATCTCGTTTGATCTTGCCAGCGAAGTTCAGAGATGAGCTATCTGACGGCCTGGTACTTACCAGGGGTCAGGAACGTTGTGTGTATGTGTTCTCAATGGAGGAATTTCAACGAGTTCACGAGCAGATGCGAGAAGCCCCACTCTCTTCACGTCAGGCCAGGGACTACATTCGTGTGTTCCTCTCCGGAGCTTCAGACGAAAAACCGGATAAACAAGGCAGGATTACCATTCCGGCCCCGTTGCGTGACTACGCGGGACTGGAACGGGAAGTTGCTGTTATTGGCGCTGGCACGCGTGCAGAAATCTGGGACCAGAACTCCTGGAACGAATACTTGAATCAGCAGGAATCGGCATTCTCCGAGACTGACGAAGAGGTTATTCCGGGGTTGTTCTAAGTCATGGATATCGTACAGTACACAACTCAATTACGACTGGGACTCTTATTTCAGACCTCTATCCGGACAGCTGGCCTGTCTTCCCCTGGGCCAGGTGCACGGATGGGGATCTGGAGTAAGAGTCATCATTTTTACCGGACAGTGACGGCATAAACCGAAGGAGCACAATGGCAGCCTTTGACCAAGACGGTCAGGAACGTGGCCAAGAGGCTCCAAATGCTGCTCAACGTCATGTTCCAGTGATGGCCGATCGAGTCGTTGACGTCATTGCCCCCGGTATTGAATCTGCTCGAGCCCACGGTAGAACACCTGTGATTGTCGATGCGACGTTGGGCATGGGTGGTCACACCGAGCTGATGCTCAACCGCTTCGAAGACGTTACTGTCATCGGCATTGATCGCGATACACAAGCCCTAGAACTAGCAGGTCAGCGATTAGCTTCCTTTGGTGACCGATTCGTAGCCTTCCACGGGACTTATGACGAGATTCCTGGTGCGCTGGCGGCTGCATCAGTCAATGCGGCCGATGGCTATCTTTATGATCTCGGTGTTTCCTCATTCCAGCTGGATGAACGCGAGCGAGGTTTCGCCTACTCATACGATGCCCCCTTGGACATGCGGATGGACCCTACCGCTCATTTCAGTGCGGCAGATCTCGTCAACAACTACGACCAGCGCGAACTTGAACAGCTCATCCGACGGTTTGGCGAAGAGAAATTCGCTCGCCGTATTGCAACCGCCGTCGTAGAGCGTCGCGGTAACCAACCATTCGCGCGTACCGGTGATCTCGTCGATGTAATTCGTGATGCTGTGCCGATATCTGCAGGGCGTTCCGGCGGGCACCCGGCAAAACGTACTTTCCAAGCGCTGCGTATTGAAGTTAACGAGGAATTGAGTATTTTGCGCCGGGCGCTGCCTCTTGCGATAGAGGGATTGCATATCGGCGGGCGAATGGTGGTCATGAGCTACCACTCGCTAGAAGACCGAATTGCGAAAAAAGCATTCCAAAAGGAAGCTACCAGTCTGACTCCACCGGATTTCCCAGTTGAGTTAGAAGAGCATGCTCCCGTCGTCACGGTCCTGACACGCGGGACTGAGAAGCCCACTGAAGACGAAATCGCAGAGAACCCCCGTGCTGCTTCAGCCAAAGTGCGCGCTATAGAAAAAATCCGACCAACTAGGAGCAACGGATGACAACTTCCCCCTCGAACATCCGCGTATTGCACCCCTACTCAGCGGATTCGACTGCTGAACCTTTAGAAGGGGAACAGCTACAAAACGTCGAGACCCAACCCGGGTATACCCCCGGGGAAGGTGATACAGACGCGAAGACACGCCGCGACCAATTCAAGGTCATTTCTGGCCAACTCAAACGCGCACCCATTGGGTATAGCATCTTCGTGCTTTCCATCCCGGTCATAGCGCTGCTTATCGTGCTCGTAGTCAATATTGTGCTCTCCAATCGTCAGTACGAAATGGTCGAGTTAGATAGCCAGCTCACCAGTATCACGCAGTCGAATGAAGCATTGGCTCAAGAAGTTTCCCAAAAATCTGCACCGCAGTCTGTCGCGCAACAGGCTGCAGACCTCGGCATGGTGCTGCCTGGTACATCGGCCTCGATTGACTTGGCCTCCGGTGAAGTCATTGGTACCGCAACGGCAGCAGAAGCAGACAACACTCCAACAAGTTTCGTATCCGAGCCAACGGTCCGCTCAAGTACCGGTATTCCGTCTGAAGTCGAAGCACCGGTAGAAAACGAGAGTGAACCAGTCACGGTCAATAACGAACGTGTTCCCGGGCCCGAATCCAATACCGTGGCTATTAATAGCCCCCAGGTTTCTGTACCAGACTCAAGTGTGACGAATTCGCCAGCCGAAGATGGCGTGGCAAGCGGTGGCGACGCTTCTTCGATGGGTAGTCTTCAAGGACCCCAGGTAAGTCTTCCGTCCGGCAACTAGTCCCGGCTTTGCGAGTGGCTATGTTGAAGGTAGGTGAGTTGTGTGCCCCAAGCACCTGTTGCTGGAATGCAAAAGTCCAGGCTCAAAGTGACCATGACGTTGCTTATGGTCTGCCTCATGGTGTTGGGTGGCCGACTCCTCTTTATTCAGGGCATCGATGCTGAAGACCAGGCCCAAAAGGCGATGGATCGACGAACACGGCCCGTAACGCTCGCGCCGGAGCGGGGCGCCATCCTCGATCGCGACGAAGACGTCCTCGCCGAGTCTGTGCAACGCTATGACCTTGTAGTTGACCAGCGGCTGGTGCAAGATTCCAGAGTGTGGGATCCAGAAACATCTGGCTACGTTGAGCTGGATATCGATGAGCAACTCGCGGAGCTTTCCGAGCTGCTAGAAATCAACCTGCCAGAACTGCGGGAACTGATGGTCGGGGACCGTCCATACAGAATTGTTTCCCGGCGTGTCACACCAGAAGTCAAAGAAGCAGCCCTCGACATTAATATTCCAGGACTGCTGTCCGAACCGGTTGCCGACCGGGTGTACCCCAACGGAGCGGTAGCTGGATCCGTGCTGGGCTTTACAGGCCAAGATGGTCAAGGCCTAGAAGGTATCGAACGTGCACAGAACGAACGGCTCAACGGGCAAACCGGTGAACGAATCTTCGAAATTTCAGCCGACGGGGTGCGCATCCCAAACGCCTCATTTTCCGAAACCCCAGCGATCAATGGCAATGACATTCGACTCACAATAGACCAGGACGTCTCATGGTTCGCCCAGGAGGCGATTGCCGACAAAGTCGATGAGTATAACGCTGAATGGGGCAATATCGTCGTCATGGACGCAAAAACTGGTGAATTACTTGCGCTGGCAGACTCAGAGACCGTTGATCCCGCAGATCCCACCGAAACCGATCCACTATTTTGGCGACCCACCGCACTCACCCAGGCATATGAACCGGGTTCGACCGGCAAAGCAGTGACCTTTGCGAGCGCATTCGATGCAGGTGTCGTCACACCCGAGGAAGAGTGGACCGTGCCGAGCACACAAACGTTCAATAACGAGGAAATCCATGACTCGTTGCCCCACGACACCTACGACATGACGACCGCGGGAATCTTTGCGCGTTCGTATAATACGGGGACAGTTCAGGTTGCCCAACAGCTCTCGTCGGAGGAGCGATGGCAGTACATGACCGACTTCGGCATCGGTCAACCAATTGACATCGGTCTCAACGCGGTGAATCAAGGGCTTTTTGCCTCCTGGGAGGACTGGGACCGCCGTCAACACTTCACGACGACATTCGGACAGGCCTACTCACTCACGGCACTGCACACGACACAAATATTCCAGGCACTGGCCAACGAGGGGCAAATGATGCCACCTCGAATCATCGATTCCTATATAGATGAAGAAGGAATCGAGACCGAATGGGAAGCACCGACCGAGCCAAAACAAGTGGTATCAGCCGAAGCTTCCGAAGAAATGCTCAAACTCCTGGAAGGCGTCGTTGAAGAAGGCTCTGCACAAGCAGCTCAAGTCGATGGCTACCGGGTGGGCGGCAAAACGGGTACCGGGCAGGCAGCGGGTGAAGGTGGCTACGATGGCTACACCACCTCGTTTACCGGCGTCGTCCCGCTAGATGACCCCCAATTTATTGTCTCCGTGGCAGTGCATCGACCCCAGGGAGATTGGGAAACATGGCAAGTCACCGACACCTCGGCTGACGTCATGGAATATCTGCTGAGCAAATACTCCGTGCCTCCATCCGAAACAGGGCCACAGCACTATGATGTATTTACAGAAGATCCACAGGAAAGGCCGTGGTGACCCGTCACCACGGGAAGGCCACAACGATCATGCTGCGAACACAAAATACATTTCATACAAAGCTCAAAGCAATCCTCAAATACTTAGCAAGTCATCACCCAACATCGACGGGGGATACCGAGACCACCGTCGCTGGTATCTCGCTGAATTCAAAGACCGTTGGACCAGGCGAGTTATATGCTGCGCTGGCTGGAGCCCAACATCACGGCGCTGACTACATCAACCAAGCGCTTGATGCCGGTGCCGTGGCGGTACTGACTGATGCCAGCGGCGCGACACGCGTTCCAGAACACGTGCCAGCCATCGTCGTCGACAACGTACGGGGCGCACTTGCTGACGCTGCGGCACTGATCTACGGCAACGTCGAATCTCAGACCCCCCGCGTATACGGTGTCACCGGCACAAACGGAAAAACAACCACAACGTATTTTCTGAACGCCCTGCTAGCGGAGCTGGGACAAACCACCGGACTCATCGGCACTATCGAGACCAGAATCGCAGGCGTCTCAGTGCCGTCGCAATTTACCACCCCCGAAGCCCCAGACCTCCACCGTCTCATTGCACGTATGCGTGAAGCGGGCGTTGAATCTGCGGCGATGGAAGTCTCCTCACATGCCATGGCATATAAACGGACATTCGGACTGCGCTATGCGGTGGCAGGATTTACCAACCTGACCCAAGATCACCTCGACTTGCATGGCAGTATGGACGAATACTTCGCAGCAAAAGCGCTGCTCTTCGCCCAGGGACATTCTGTTGGGCATGTGATCACTCTCAACGGCGGAGCAGAACCACAATGGGGTCAGCAGCTTGCTGATCAGGTTGATGATGCGGTTACTCTGGATTTAGGTCCAGCCGCACCGGTAGCCGAGCCCACTCAGGCGAAGGCCACCTGGCAAGTCCAGGATCTTGAGCCAGCGGGTTTGGGCCATGCATTCACCCTGCGTCATACCTCTGGATTTACCGCGACCACCACCGTCGACATGCCCGGCAAATTTAACGTGGCCAATGCCGCGTTGGCAGCGGTGATGGTATTCACCGGCCACGACCGTGAGCATTGGGAACGCATCCGTACAGCCCTCGGTGCGAAAAATCCGGGACCCTTCGCGTCGGCGGTACCGGGCAGGATGGAAGTCATCGGCAGTGAACCAACCGTGGTTGTAGACTTTGCCCATAACCCAGATGGTCTCACGCAAGCGCTGCAAGCAGTGAACCAATCACGAGTGCAGCATCATGGTAGCCGCGGGCGTACGATCATGGTTTTTGGTGCGACCGGCCAGCGCGATACCGCGAAACGACCACTCATGGGACGAATCGCGGCAGAATACGCTGATGTGGTGATTGTCACCGATGACGACCCCCACCACGAGGACCCAGCTGAGATTCGTCACCCCGTGTTCGAAGCAGCCGTCGCTCACGCTCAAGTCCTCGATGATGGCACCGAAGTCGTGGAAATCGCACCACGAGCCGATGCTTTGGCCTATGCTGTGCAAATCGCGACACCACAGGACACCATTCTGGCGGCCGGACGGGGACATGAAACCCATCAAGACATCAGTGGCCAGTCATTCGAAATCGACGATCGCGTGGTGTTACGTGAAGCTCTCGAGGATCACGGATTTATTACAAACGGCCCAGCATCACCCCGAGCCTCGGACTGAAACGGTAAGGTCAAACACGACATGATTGCACTGAATGCGAACCAGATTGCTCAGGCCACTGGCGGTCGTCTGACATCCACCGTAGATGAGACCCAGACCGTGACCTCAGCAGACACCGATTCTCGGAACCTTGTCCAGGATTCCCTATTTATTGCACGGCGTGGTGAAACAACCGACGGTCACAACTTTATTGGCTCAGCGAGACAATCCGGTGCGAGGCTTATCCTTGCCGAACGTGAGACAACCGACGCGCAAGGCAATATCGATCCCGCGGTGATCGTCGAAGACTCCACGACCGCGATGGGGGATCTTGCGCGATACCTCGTGGAACAGATCAGGCAGCATTCTGAAACCACCGTCATCGGCATTACAGGTTCCGTCGGCAAGACCTCCACCAAAGATGCACTGGCGACACTGCTGGCAACTCAAGGACCAACCGTTGCGCCCCAAGGCTCCTATAACGGTGAAGTCGGGATGCCGCTGACCATCTTTACGGCTGCACTCGAGACTCGGTATCTCATTGTTGAGATGGGCGCCGACCGTGTCGGGAACATCGCCGAGCTCACGAATATCGTGCGTCCAGATATTTCAGTCGTGTTGACGGTCGGGACAGCCCATGCCGCATCGTTTGGCTCCGTGGAAAATATCGCCCAAACCAAGGGTGAAATTGTTGAGGCACTGCCCACCGGCGGCATTGCCGTGCTCAACGCGGACGACACCCAAGTGACAACAATGCACAATAGAGTCCCGGTCGGAGCCTCAACAATGTGGTTCTCGGCAGCTTCAACTGCCCCTGAACGTCCACGAGTTGTCTATGCAGCCGACGCGACGACCACAGAAAACGAAAGCCCATACTTCACTCTGCAATACCGCGCCGAGGATGCCACCGAAGCTGAACAACGCGGCTTTGACACCACAGCCAAACTGATCGGTGAGCACCACACTACCAACGTATTGGCCGCCGCCACCGCTGCACTTGCAGCCGGCCTTGAACTGGAGGCTATCTCCAAGTTGCTGCCGGAAGTTGGGCCATCATCGGCACATCGCATGGCCAGAACCGATCGGTCAGACGGCATCACCATTCTTGACGATGCCTACAACGCCAACCCCGAGTCTATGCGGGCAGGCTTGAAAACACTCACGATGCTGGGCCGGAACACTGGGCGTCGTACGTGGGCAGTCCTTGGTCCAATGCTGGAACTGGGAGCACAACATGCCAAAGAACACATCCAGCTCGGTGAAGTCGTCGTACGGTTGAATATCGACCAACTCGTCGTCGTCGGGGCAGAAGCTAGAGCGCTGTACACCGGAGCCATCAACGAAGGCTCCTGGGGTGACGAAGTCGACTACGTATTATCCAACGATGAAGCGTTCGACCTGCTCGCCGAAAGGGCACGACCGGGCGATATCATTTTCGTCAAAGGTTCCAACGGCACACGACTGTGGGAACTCGCCGACACACTGACCAGTCAAGATTTGGTGAGCCACAAGGAGAGCCGTAAGTGATTGGACTACTCTTGGGCGCTGTACTCGGCGTCATCTTCACGGTTGTGGGAACACCACTCTTTATCCGACTGCTCCACAAACGTGGTTACGGTCAGATCATCCGAGACGATGGCCCCACCACACACGCAACCAAACGCGGCACTCCCACCATGGGCGGTGTCGTGCTCGTGCTCAACTTCGTGGTGGTCTACTTCCTAACCCACTGGATCATGACGCTGCTCGAATTGGAAAATTCGGGGGTGACCGTCTCGGCACTGTTATTGCTGTTCCTCACCGCGGGGATGGGACTCATCGGGTTTTTGGATGACTACATCAAGATTTCAAATCAACGCTCCCTCGGCCTCACCCCCACGGGCAAGATTATTGGCCAAGGTGCCATCGGCATCGCCTTTGCCGTGCTCGCCCTAAACTTTCCCAACAGCCAAGGGCTCACACCGGCATCTACAGCGATCTCGGTCTTCCGCGATACATCATGGGACCTCGCGTTTATGGGCACCACAGTCGGCGCAATACTCTTTGTCGTGTGGTCCAACCTGATCAGTACTGCCACCACGAACGCGGTCAATCTCACCGACGGGCTCGACGGCTTGGCCACCGGTGCGGTGGCCATGGTGGCCGTGAGCTATGTGCTCATCACATTATTCCAAAGCAATCAAGCTTGTGATGGTCCAACGAACGCTGGTGGCTGTTACGAAGTCCGAGACCCCATGGATCTGGCGTTGTTGGGGTCCATTTTGGCTGGGGTTCTGCTGGGTTTCTTATGGTGGAACACCTCGCCGGCGAAAATCTTTATGGGCGATACCGGTTCGCTCGCGCTTGGCGGGGCGCTTGCCGGATTCGCCATCTTCTCCAAAACGCAGGTCCTGTTGGTTGTGCTTGCAGGGCTGATGGTCGTCATTGCAGCATCCGTCATTATTCAGGTGGGATACTTCAAACTTTCTGGCGGCAAACGCGTCTTCTTGATGGCCCCCCTGCAACACCACTTTGAACTCAAAGGGTGGGCAGAAGTCACCGTCGTGGTGCGCTTCTGGCTCATCGGCCTCGGCTTCGTGGTTGCGGCACTTGCAATGTTCTATGGCGAATGGGTGATCCTGCGATGAGTGTGAACTTAGATACCCTGACCAGCTGGGATGCAGACTGGTCGCAACTCTCGGTTGTGGTGACCGGTATCGGTGTCACGGGATTTGCAGTAGCCGACACACTTGCTGAACTCGGCGCTTCGGTACTTGTCATCGACAGTCTGAAGAACGACCACAACCGGCAGGCAGCCGATACGCTGCGGATTGTCGGCGTCAAAGATGTGCTGCTTGGAGACGAGTTCGTGACCGGACTCCCAGATGCCGCCGCCATCGACAACAAAATTGACGTCGTGATCACCTCACCAGGATGGCGTCCAGACCACCCGGTCCTGCAAGCGGCGCAGTCAGCCGACATTCCAGTCTGGGGCGATGTCGAGTTCGCCTGGCGCGTTCGTCAACGTGCAGGAAAACGCACCGCCAAGTGGGTCGTGCTGACCGGAACGAACGGCAAAACCACGGTGGCCACCATGGCAGAGTCCATGGCCCGTGCTCAAGGGCTCGACGCTGTGGCTGTCGGAAACGTCGGTACCCCGATACTGGATGCCATCCGCTTTCCAGACGGGTTTGATCTGCTGATTGTGGAACTGTCGTCCTTTCAGTTGCACTGGATACACCACATTGAGCCGGAAGCATCCGTTGTGCTAAACCTTGCCGAAGACCACCTCGATTGGCACGGGGGCTTCGAACACTACGTGGCCGATAAGGCCAAGATTTACGAAAACACTCGGATTGCAGCTGTCTATAACGACGAGGAACCAAAAACGATGCGCATGGTCGAAGAAGCCGACGTCATCGAAGGGTGCCGTGCAATAGGCTTTACCACCGATACGCCACAGCGATCCATGGTGGGTGTGGTCGACGATCTCCTCGTGGATAGGGCGTTCCTCACCCAACGTGGAACCCAAGCACTCGAATTAGCCCACTTCGCCGACATTGGGTCCCCGACACCAAAACACATGGTGTCTAATGCCCTGGCAGCAGCTGCTCTGGTACGCGCCGTCGGTGTGGAACCGGCTGCCGTTCAAGCTGGGCTGCGAACATATGAACCCGAACCGCACCGTATTCAATCGGTTGCACATTTTCACGATGTGTTGTGGGTCGATGACTCCAAGGGTACCAACCCGCACGCAACCGATGCTGCACTGGCAACATATGATCCGATCATCTGGATTGTCGGTGGACTGACCAAGGGCGCTTCGTATGAAGAGCTGGTGAAAACCCATAAAGATCACTTGAAATCGGTGATCCTCATTGGTACAGATCAGGCGCCGATCACCACGGCACTGCAGCGACACGCACCCGCTGTACCTGTCCACTGTGACTACCTCCAAGACACTACAGTGGAGGTTGCGAACGGTCCGGCGGTCATGCAACACGTTGTTCACCTTGCCCATCAGCTTGCTGACGCAGGGGACACGGTACTGTTATCGCCGGCTGCGGCGTCCATGGACCAGTTTCCGAACTACAACGCCCGCGGCGATGCCTTTACCGAAGCTATCGCCGCACTGTTAGCAGACATCAACTACCCGGGATACTAAACCACCAACGAACATCAGGAGCACGACATGACCAACGGTCCACCACCGCGTGTAGCTCGTGTTTGGGATTGGTTGACCGGAGTCCACTCCACCAAGTCAGCGTACTGGCTCATTCTTGGCCCCACCATCGCCCTGACCTTTATCGGGGTCGTCATGGTGCTGTCTGCCTCATCGGTAGAGTTCATCGGCGGGGCCGGCTCGTTTGCCTCCTTGAGCTCTCAAGGTCTCTACGCCATCATCGGTCTTGTCTTACTGTTTTGGATGGGAAAATGGCAACGAGAAACCTATCACAAACTTGCGGTGATCATGCTGCTGGTCTCCATCGTGCTGCTGTGTTTGGTATTCACCCCGCTGGGGGTAGAAGTCAACGGTAACCGAAATTGGATTCGCCTCGGCGGATTTTCCTTCCAACCCGCCGAGGCCGCCAAACTCGCCTTTAGCGTCTGGGCCGCCTATGCGCTGAGTCAAAAACTCAAGACCACCTCATTTGGCAAGAATCTGCTCGTGCCCGTGGTCTTCCCATTTGGGTTGTTGGTGGTGGGCCTCGTCATGGGCGGCCGAGACCTCGGCACCGTCCTGATCATGCTGATGATCATCGCAACCATCCTGTATTTGGGTGGCATGCGAACCATCTACCTCGTGGGCACGGCGTTCGTCGGCCTTGTGGCCGTGGCGTTGGTGACGATGCAGTCGGACAACCGCATGATGCGTATCGACGCCTGGATGGGAAACTGCAACCACCCCGCCGATCCGTGCTACCAGTATGAACAGGGCCTGTTCGCACTGGCCTCGGGCGGGTGGTTCGGCGTAGGACTGGGCCAATCCCGGCAGAAGTGGTCATATATCCCTGAAGCCGGTAACGACTTTATCTTTACGGTACTGGGCGAAGAACTGGGGCTGCTGGGTGCTCTGATGGTGATCGGCTTGTTCATGACGCTGGGAATCGGGATGTTCCGAGTTGCCTACAACAGCACTGACAACTTCGTTCGAATCTCCACCGGAGCCATCATGACCTGGCTGCTCGGGCAAGCATTCATGAACATTGCCATGGTCACAGGCATCTTGCCGGTCATCGGTGTCCCGCTGCCCTTCATCTCAGCAGGCGGCTCCGCGCTGCTCATGGCGATCCTGGCCGTGGGCGTCGTGTTGTCGTTCGCAAGACATCAAGCCCAAGAATTACAGGAGAAAAGTCACGCGTCTGGACCACCGGCGGCTAGGAAAGAAAGCGTAGAATCAACACGATGAACACCAGTATGAACGTTGTATTTACCGGTGGGGGAACAGCCGGCCACGTGTCACCCATGCTTGCGATGGCTGATGCGGTCACGAAACAATACCGTGACACCGACATCCATGCGGACATCTTGATGATTGGCACCAATGAAGGTATGGAGGCCCAGCTCATCCCGGATGCCGGGTATAGTTTTGCCACGGTTCCCAAAGTCCCGATGCCCCGCAGCCTGTCCCGAGACTTATTTGCTGTCCCGTTTCGCTTACGAAAAGCCATCAAGCAGGCCCGGCAACTGTTGCGTGAACACCAAACTCAGGTCGTCGTTGGTGTCGGGGGCTACGCAGCGACCCCGGTTTATCTGGCGGCGCGCGCCGAAAAAATCCCGGTTATCGTGCATGAAGGTAACGTCCGCGCCGGCCTCGCCAATAAGCTCGCAGCACGTTTCGCAGTTGTCGTTGCCTGCGCATTTGAAGGCACGGATCTGCCCGGGGCCATTCACGTGGGTATGCCTATGCGCAGTGAAATTACCGAGCTGCCGGTAGGTCCCACTATGAAGTCTGAAGCTCGGCTGTCACTTGGTTTAGCAGCGGATAAAACAACGCTGGTGGTCACTGGTGGGTCATCGGGTGCGATGAACTTGAATAATGCAATCGCCGGGGCGCTTCATGAACTGTTGGAGACCGGTGCTCAAATTCTCCATCTGACCGGGCGAGAAAAGATCGTCACCGATCGGCAGGGCAACGCGATAGCTAAGCCGGGGTATACCCAGGTCGAATACATCGACGGCCTGTCCCGCGTATACCAAACTGCAGACCTCATTGTCGCCCGTTCCGGCGCTGGGACCGTCCATGAAATCGCCGCCATTGGCCTGCCGTCGGTCTTAGTGCCGCTTCCCATCGGCAACGGTGAACAAGAATATAACGCGGCAGGACTGAAAGAAGCCGGCGCCGCGGTGGTGATCCCCGATGATGATTTTACGTCGCAGTGGGTTGCCTCCCGGCTCCCTGAACTCCTGAGGGATCAGCCACGGTTGGAATATATGGCACAGACCGCGAAAAACTTGGGTATCGATGACGCCGCGGAGACCATGGCCACCATCATTACTGAAACGAAAGTCGCCCGATGAGTAACAACACAGCAATTCCTGCGCTCAAAGACATCCGCCATGCACACTTTTTGGGTATCGGGGGAGTGGGCGTCTCAGGCATCGCACGCATCATGGCAGCGCGTGGCATCACGGTGACTGGCACAGATGCCAAAGACTTGCCGGTCATGGAGCAGCTCAGGACAGCCGGTGCGAACATCTACGTAGGCTACGCTGCAGAAAATATCGCCCGGGCCACAGCCGACACGGGTGATCAGATCGATGTGGTGATTGCTTCCACCGTAGCCGGTCCCGAAAACCCCGAACGGCAAGCGGCAGAGGCCGCAGGGATCCCGGTATACCACCGCTCTGAAGGATTGGCGGCCGCCATGGACGGGAAAAAAGTGCTGACGGTGGCCGGCACACATGGCAAAACCACTACATCATCCATGGCAGCGGTCACGTTCGACCACGCCGGTTTCTACCCCTCGTATGCGGTCGGTTCGGCGATTGCCAATCTGGGGACGAACGCCGATCACGGGGCAGGGGAGTGGTTCATTGCCGAAGCCGATGAATCCGACGGTTCGTTGCTGAACTACACCCCTGACATCTCGATTGTCACCAACATAGAGGCCGATCACTTAGATTATTACGGTACAGAAGCTGCCGTACACCAGGTCTTTACTGACTACGCGGCCCAAATTCGTCCCGGTGGCGCCCTGATCATCTGCGCCGACGATAGCGGTGCAGATGCCTTAGGGGAACGCTACCGGGACGCTGCAAGCGATGTTGCGCCGAGTATCTACACATATGGTTTGGCCAACAGCCTGCAACCTGCCCAGGTCGCCACAACGCATCAGCACCACCTTGATGTGATGATCACCGACATCCAACCAGATACCACCGGTGCAGGACAGCAGGTCACCTACAAGTTCGCAGACGGTAGCTATCAGGTAGTGTCGCTGAAAACTCCCGGCGCACACAATGCCCTCAACGCGGCAGGTGTGCTGTTAGCCGCCGTGATCGCGGGGATCCCGAGCGAAGATGCCGCACGCGGGCTCGGAGCCTTTACAGGCTCGGCACGACGTTTCGAGTATCACGGGATGCATGACGACATCCGCGTTTATGACGATTACGCGCATCACCCGACTGAAGTCCACGCAGCGATTGACGCGGCGCACACCATGGCCGCTGGCCATAAGGTGCACGTTATTTTTCAGCCGCACCTATACTCACGGACCAGAGACTTCGCTGGTGAATTCGCGGCCGCGTTATCCGAAGCCTCTACGGTTCGAGTGCTTGAAGTCTATCGCGCAAGAGAGATCCCAATAGAGGGCGTGACAGCCGAATTGATCACCACCCAACTGTCAGATGCACTAACCGGGCGATACCCGCACGCGTCACAGGTTGCCTCCCGGGACGAGGCCGTAGCTTCTGTGGTGCAGGCGGCGACCCCGGGCGACATCATCTTGACCCTTGGGGCGGGTGACGTCAACCAGCTCATCGACGACGTCCTGACCGGACTGACACAACACAACGACTAGCGCCTATGCCCACAAACACGCCGGATGACCACGATAATCAAGACAAGGTCGCCAAAAAATTCCCCGGTCTTGCGGAAAAGAAGCCGGTGAAGTCCATTTCGGTCGAGCGCCCTGTCGACTCTGACGAAAAAACCGTCACCGAAACCAACCTGGACGCGGACTCTAACAGCGGTGAGACGTCGTTGGCTGCAGAATTGAGGATGAACAGCAAGCCGGTAGCGCCGTCCAAACACCAACCGAACAAAGCGGCCAAAGCGTCTGACGCACCAACCCAAGAGCGCACCGAATCTGACGAGACGGTCTTGGAACTGCCACCGAGTCCAGAGCAGCGCAAAGCCAAACGTCGACGAACAATCTGGATCAGCATCGTCTCGGCGGCCGTGTTGGTAATCGGTGGCTGGGCGCTACTGTTCTTTTCGCCTATTCTGGCCATCGACGAAATCCAGCACGAAGGACTCGACCTCGTGACTCAAACTGAGGCGGAAGAGCGAACGGCCGAACTCGAGGGACGACCGCTGCCACAGGTAGGGGAAGGCACCGTGACCGAACTGTTCGAAAGCAATCCGGCTGTCGATGATGTGACTCTGCGAGCCGAACCACCAAGCGGTTTGGTAGTCATCGTCAACGAGTACACCCCAATTGCCATGAGTCCACGAGAAAAAGGATACGTGGTCTTCTCGGAAGATGGTACCGAGCTGGCAGAAATCACATCGCAGAAGGCTCAGGAATTTGAGCTACCGGTTGTGGCCTCTGCTGCGGATGTTGCCGACGAGGACGTCTTTAATACGATCACAGAAGTGTTGGGGTCATTGCCTGAAGACTTACGTGACCAAGTGCGCGCAGCGTCCGGGTCATCAATCGATTCAATCGAATTGGAACTCACTTCTGGGCGTACCGTCATGTGGGGAAATAGCGAAGAAGCTGAACAGAAGGTCAATGTGCTGCAGGCATTGTTGGGGCTCGACGACGAGCAGTCTGCCGAAATCTCAGAATATGATGTTTCTGCCCCGGATTTCCCGGTCACACGTTGATTCCGGGCAGTATTTTCAAGGTATCGGGCCGACACACTGCTTGGGGTCATTGCCCAGTGGTGAGTGTGGGCATATCGTGTGCTAATGAAGGAAACTTGGACGCAGCTGGAACTTCGTCCCACCACGAACGCAGAATAGGGATCATATCGTGAGCTCACCCCAGAACTACCTGGCCGTCATCAAAGTTGTTGGTGTCGGCGGCGGCGGCGTGAACGCTGTCAACCGAATGATCGATGTCGGATTGCGCGGCGTTGAATTTATTGCCATCAACACCGACGCCCAAGCCCTGCTGATGTCATCTGCTGAAGTCAAACTTGACGTCGGTCGCGATTTGACCCGTGGTCTCGGCGCAGGTGCCGATCCGGAAGTCGGCCGCCAAGCCGCAGAAGATCACGTCGAAGAAATCGAGGCCGCGCTCAAAGGCGCCGACATGGTCTTCGTGACCGCAGGGGAAGGCGGCGGAACCGGAACCGGCGCTGCACCCGTTGTGGCTCGCGTTGCACGCTCCCTCGGAGCATTGACTATCGGTGTCGTGACCCGTCCGTTCACATTCGAAGGTCGTCGTCGTGCGACAAACGCCGAAACCGGTATCGAATCGTTGCGCGATGAAGTCGATACGCTGATCGTCATCCCGAATGATCGCCTGCTGTCGATTTCGGATCGCACCATTTCCATTATGGAAGCGTTCGAAGAGGCCGACAAAGTCTTACTGTCGGGTGTGCAAGGTATCACCGACCTCATCACCACTGCCGGACTGATTAACCTGGACTTCGCGGACGTGAAGTCTGTCATGCAGGGAGCTGGCTCCGCGCTCATGGGGCTCGGTGCCGCACAGGGCGAAAACCGTGCCGTTGAAGCTACTGAAGCCGCTATTGCTTCACCACTGCTGGAAGCCTCCATCGACGGCGCACACGGCGTACTGCTCTCTATTCAGGGCGGGACAGATATGGGACTCTTCGAAATAAACGAAGCAGCCCGGATGGTCCAAGAAGTCGCGCACCCAGAAGCCAACATCATCTTCGGTGCTGTCATCTCTGACAATCTTGGTGACGAAGTTCGCGTCACTGTGATCGCTGCAGGCTTCGACGACCCAGTCAACGGCGGGCAGAACGGTTCTGCCACCCAGGTTGCCGCACCAGTTGCACCGGTTGCTTCGATTAGCCCCGTGAGTGCCCCAGAAGAGTCAGAGGACATACCAGCCTCAGTAGACTCAGCTGACAGCCCCAAAGATGACGAGGACCGCCAAAACGTGGAGCCCCTCCCAACAGTTGTCGAATCCACCAAAAAGGGCAACGACGACCTCGATGTGCCAGACTTCCTCAAATAAGTCCCCTTGGATTCAAATCGTCAAGGCAACACCGTGGGCTTCGGCTTCGAGTGGGGTTCGGTAGCCTAGGCCTTTGCGGGGTCGGGTGTTGAGTTCATGGG